>NZ_SCFB01000006.1 GCF_004210305.1 Candidatus Finniella inopinata
AATCACCATTCGAATTGAGCCGGAATTGCCGTTCGGTTTAGACCGGAATCACTATTCGATTTTCGCCGGAATACGCAATAGAACGAGGAGATTCGATCCCCCCACCTAATGCCTGGTACTTTTATAGATTATTGGTGGATGGGTTTAATTACAGTTGTAAGCTGTTTGACCTTAGGATCTTCTTGATGGCCTAAGGTCAAACCCTTATGAGCCTTGCTCAGATTAACTTTTTTTTAAAGAAAATGCCCTATTCTGTTTATATTGCCTCCTCTGTCTTAGAGGGGAAATTATAATGAGGAGATAGGGCGTGAGACTGCGGAAAATAAGTATCGTGATGTCAACTCTCTGCTTTTGTGGCACAGGGTTGGTCGAAATTCTAAAAAGTGATGCTTGTTTTGCGTCGGAGAGTAGAAGTGCGCCCCACCACCCGTCAGCCCCTCCCTTACCGCATGCCGAGAAAAAGGAGCTGACAGCTGAACCAACCTTCTTTGAAATCAATCAACAGCTAAGCAAGTTCATTGCTGCTTTTCGCGGGGGGTTTTACGATTTTTTAAGAAGCCGGACGGCGCAGGCGGTTAACCATCATAACAAGGTGGCTAAGTGGTTCGAGGATAATAGAGAAGATCTGGCTGGTGTAGGCAAAACGATCGTCAAAGGAGCAATTTCAGGTGGGATCAAATCAATACCTGTTGTTGGCGACTTCTTGAATGCTCCGATCAGCCTTGCTGTGAGTTACGCAGGCGATGCAGCTGTTAAGAAGGCGGCTAAAACAGAACGTTCTATCGTGGAATGCCTCATGGATATTTTGCCAGAAACTGTGGAAGACAGTGACAAGGAAAACTGTCAAAGATATTTTAATGACTTGGCAGACTTGTTCGCATGCATTGGGACAGATTATGAGTCAGGCATGAAACGTGTACCCTATGATCCAAAGGCTTTAGAAGAAATTGCCACGTTTTTCGAATCTATCTCAAAAAATCCGTCGTTTGCCCTTAATGTCCCGGAAGATCTCGGTATTCCCGCTGCCGCCCCTGCAGTATCTGATGTCCAACAGGTCTTTCTAAGTCTTTCAGCGTTTCTTCGGACCATGATTGAAACGTTGGAACCCCTTCAGGACGAACTGGAAAAAGAGATAGAACCTGGAAAAATACTTGTCTCGCAAAACGAAGACGAAAAAAAACTTCTGGGCAACTGTCGTGAGGTCTTCGATAACCTTTTGATATCTGTTAAATCAGACGGTCTAACTGATTTACCGAAGAAACATCCAGCACGGTTTCTGCTTGGGGGCTTTTTTAAGGATAAATTGGTCTTTAAGTCCTTTTTGACGCATGCCATAGATTCAATGAAGGTGGACCTGAAGCTCAGTGACGAGGACCAGGAGATCCTTTCGGATGGGGCGGAAAGTATCGATAAAATTTTGACTCTTCTGCTTCGGAATGATGCCGATCTACCAGAGGTGATCGGGCCGCAACATCGGTACGCAATGGCGATCCTGGCGATGTTCATCAATCCCTTAGAAAAACTCTCAGGACCGCACGAGTCGGTTGTTAAGGCATCAAAAAACGTTGTTGAAGCCATCAACGCTTATCGCGAATGGGTTGTTGCCCAGAAAGCGTCTATTGTCGAGAAGGATGACGAGGATGAGGATGAAGATGAAGAGAGCAAGATCATTGAGGATCTGGAGAAAGTTTCCGATGCGATGATTGATCATGTGTCCACGACGGTCTCTGCAGGTTTGGACATTGCAAAAGATGCATTCATTGATAAGGAAAAAGTGGAATCAATTGCGGAGTTTTTAAAAGAGAAAGAAATAGGAAAGATTGAGACGACCTTCAAAGGAGCTGGTATCGCTTCTGAAACCGCGTTTGCGATATTTGGAACCGTGGTAGGCCAATTGGTGAAAAACATCGGAAAGAAACAGTCGAAATGGATCCAATTTAAAGTCATTCCAGAGGTATCCGAGAAGCCAGATAGTCAAATCCGATTGCTGGAAGTGTTTGAAAATGAAAAGCTCGCTTCGATCACAAACCTGCCATTGCCATCAACAAACGCGGATCTAGAACTGGCTGTCCGAGACGATATACAGAGTTTGCGCGAGCTTTTCCGGTTGTGTTTCCACACGGCCGGCCTTGAGACTCAGAGCAAAGAAAGAAAAGTTCTGAATGTTGCCGTCAAGATCATTGTGAACAGCGGCGTTGCAGCAGGGGGCGCAGCGCTTTCTGGTGCAAGTATGGGGGCTGGAACGCCTTTTGCCCTCGCAGCAGTGGCCGCGGCAAGTACGATTTTCACAGATTTGACTGAGTCTTATCTGCTTAATCCAGAAAGGCACAGCTTGGAAGACATCGTTCAACGAGTAGCAAAACGTCAACTAGAGAAAAGCAACCAGGAAATGAATATTGATGAAAACATGGACAAACAGGATAAGCTTACCTCCCAAATTCATTTCCTTGAGGAGAAAGAACGGACGGAACCTTTGCCGGGCAAGAGTAGGGAGAAGAAATTAAAAGAACTGCAGACAGAGCTACAAGAGTTGCAAGGGCAACTTAAGAAAAGCTTGAAAAAAAATGACGCCGCAAATCTTAATATGGAGTCACCAAATCACGTGGTTCTTAACCCAAAATTACTGACAGAGTTGCTGCGGTTTAAAAATGATCGTTTTTATCAGCGCGTTAAGACAAAGACGCTGACTCTAGAACATGTGTATGCTGGGCGTAGGTTGGGGTCCTTGTTCAACTATAATGATACGGTTGTTGAATACATCAACAAACTTTTAAAGAATGCGCAGGCTTTGGTTAAAGAAGAGACGGAATAGTGAAGAGCCCCGCCTACTCGATTCTCAAAATTAAGCCATGGCCCTGGTGATAGCGTTCATAGAAAAATCCAGCCACAGAGGATATCCTTCCCCTCCGTGTGGTTCGTAAGTTCCACACGTGATAATTTTCCCATTATTTACATGGGGGATCTCAATCCGACGATGAGACCCTCCCTTCTTACCAAATGGGAAAACGTCTCCACCCATCCTTCGAACAAGGGTTAGCATTTCTTCATATCTGATATTCTGTTTTGTGTGGTTGTCCTCAGCAACAGCCTTAAATAAATTGACCTCTTTTGTCAATTTCTCAAGATCTGCACCTGATTTTGGCTCCCTCTTTTTTCCATAGATATGTTGTTCTGTGGCTTGGTCATATCTTCGCTTTTCTTTATCAATCATTTCTCTTCCAAAGGAGGAGGCAGAAGAGCTTGGAGTTGATGAAGAGCTAGAAGACGAAGAAGAATTGACAGGAAAAGAGGATTGCATATCTGTTTGCGTCAAAGAATGATCGCTGAAGCCTGCATGATTGGCCCTAGTCGCTGGAGCGGCGGCGGCTGACCCAGATACCGTATTACTATCTTTCTTTTTTTTACTGATTTTTAACGTGCGCTTCTCAAGCATACCTATTAAATTTTCGGCAGTTGTAAGGCATTTTTCAAACTCTTTGAGATTTTTTATAAGTTGCTGTCTTTTATCCCCCATTGATTCTTGGGTTACTTTTTCTTTTGTTGTACGGAGCTCTTTATCTATTAATATCAGATTATCATATGCGAGTTGCGCATTATTTAAATTTTCATTTATGCTATTTATATGTTCTTTAAGGCTTCTGTTTGCAGCTTCCACATCAACGGGGTTATTTGAGAGGGCATGCACGACAATCCGTTTTCCTTGAAGTTCATCTCTTCTAGCAAAAATTTTCTCTAAAATTTCACGTTCTATCTTGTAGGCCCCAATTATTGTTCCGTCTGCTGTAGCCACTTCTCTATAATATTTCGCATGTACGTCGATAGTCACCTTATCAACAAAAGAAGCCAATGCGTGTAAGATCCCCTCTAAATATAAAAGCTCTCCCGCTATTTTTTGATTACTTATACATTCAAGTTTAGTATGTATACTCACTTTTTTAGATTTCTTATGAAAATCTATAAATTTTTTTTGAGCGTTTTCTTCTGTTAAATACTTTCCATAAAGACCCATATATAATTCATCCAGAACCTCTACGATCTTAAAAGACGTTATTGATCGGCCGCTTTCAACCAGAGATGTGTAAACCTTAATTTGCCGCATAAATTGATCATGAGTTACGTCGTAAATCTTTAGGTCGGCCTCGATACTGCTAACCGCACTATCTAAGGGGTTGTTTCCTTTAGGTAAACCTCCCACGACTCCACGGTAAACTTCAAGCCTGGCTTCAACACTTAGATCTTTTCGTTTCATAAAAGCAAGAAGGGTTCCATTGTAACCCATTCGATCAGCTACAATCTCTTCGATCTTTTCAATAGCCGTCTTCCATTCTTCAAGACTTTTCCCATTAGGAAGAGTAGGCGTTGACGACGTCAGGAAACTACTGGAACGACTTGCTGCTAAATCACGATCATCTTCAGGCGCAGCAGAGGCATGCCCCGCCCTTAAAAGCAGCCCCAACACTAAAAGTAATTTAAGTATATTTTTCACTGTTCGACCATAAAAATGGTTAATTAGCTTTCCCGTAAGTAGTATACATAGACAACCTTTTCAATGAGTTTTTCTGTGTATTTCTCTTCAATATGCTAACGGTGTTTCTGCGCAGGAAAAGCGGGTATAAGCAGGTCTTTCAATCGCAGATGGCACTTAGGAATATTAAAACCGCAAACCCTCAACGGGATCAAGGCGCGCTGCGCGCCATGCGGGGTAGACCGTGGCCAGGAATGACAGTATCAGAGCCATCAGGACGATATAAATGACCTCCGTCGGGTCAACCCTGGCTGGCAGTTGCGATAGGAAATAAATCTCGGCACTGAACAGCTCGGTCCCGATAAGGCCTTGCAGAACCTGCCTAATTCTCTCGATATTAAGCGCGAACCCTAATCCCAAAACGACCCCCACCAGCGTGCCAACAGTCCCGATTGTTGAGCCGGTTAACAAAAAAATCCGCATCAAGGACCCCCGGCTGGCGCCCATGGTTCTTAAGATGGCAATATCACGGGTTTTGTCTTTGACCAACATGATCAGGCTGGAAATAATATTAAAGGCCGCAATCACAATAATAAGTGTCAGAATCAGGAACATCACGTTCCGTTCAACCTGCACCGCGTGAAAAATTTGCGCATCACTGTGTTGCCAGTCAACAGCTTGCAAAAGACCAGGCCAAGTTTTCTCCAATACCTGGTTTAAAGTTTCGGCCAGATAGGGGGCTGTTTCCGGGTGAGAAATAAAAATCTCAATATGGCTAACCTGGCCGGTCAGTTTGAACAGACTCTGGGCTAGTTCCAGGGGCATAAATAAGATGTTTTTGTCATAATCATGCATGCCCACCTCAAAGATCCCTTGCACCTGAAATGATTTTTGTTTTGGCAGCGTACCAAAAGCCGTTGCCGTTCCCTCTGGCACCATGATCAACAGTCGATCGCCCACCTTAAGGTGCAGTTGTTCTGCAAGGCGCGCGCCTACCAGAATTTTATCCCCCTCAAACCCAGCCAGGGTTCCATATTTGATATTCGTCGAGACAAGAGTTTTTTGATAAAGGTCATCTTGCGTCAAACCCTGAATTGCTATGCCCCGGGCTTGTGAGTGAAACATGACGATCGCTTGGCGGTCTATCAAGGGATAAACGCTTTTCACCCCCGGAATTTGCAGAATCATCTGCGTGGCTTCTTGATAATTTGTGATGGGCTTATCGATCCCTTGCACCAACAAATGCCCCCGCATGCCGGTGATTCGATCAAACAATTCTTGGCGAAATCCATTCATGACGGACATCACGATGATGAGGGTGGCAACGCCCAAAGCAATGCCAACAAATGAAAAGCCAGCGATGACAGAGACAAACCCCTCTTGCCGGGCAGAGCGTAAATATCGGTAAGCGATTGACCTTTCAAAGAGGGAGAAGATCATAATCTTAAAAATTCCTTGTTAAGGTGGCAAAACGCTTTGTCACCATAGACGAATTTTCATCGGGTTGGAAGCTGGTGATGAGGCAAAAACCTAATAAGCATTTGATTCGCCGCCATCCAGCACAATGTTTGTCCCATTTAAATGGTCAGATTTAGTCGACAACAAAAACGACACTAAATTTCCCACATCGTCTGGTTTTCCATAAGATTTTAGGGGTATGGCCGCTGTATCTTTGGCAAGTTGTTCTTCAAAGGTAACTTTGTTGGACGCAGCCTTTGCTGTTATCCTTTCTATATGATGGTTCGTCAGTATCACACCTGGTGAAATGGCATTAACGCGAATCTTCCTTTCTCCAAAAAAGTGCATAAGGTTTTTAATTTCCCCTGTCCACGCCAGACGTATGACGTTGGTGTTGGGATAACTTGGCAGGTAATTCTTGGAAGAGTTCCCCGAAATAATAACAATGCTGCCATTATTTTGAAGATGAGGCTGAAACGATCTAACGACTTCAAGTGGGGCGATGAAGGTTTCTTCAAAAACTTTCGCCCATTTGCCTTTATCTGGAATGCCCTCTCTACTTAGCAAAGGTCGTGGACCAATAAGGACGATACCCTTAAGTGAATTTTGTGAGACTATCTTTGCGGCATCTTCAATAGTCTTGGTGTCTGAGAAGTCGATGTGTATGCTTTGCACCTGAATTTCTTTATATTTTGAATTCAAGGATTTTTTCAGGGCCTCTATTTTTTCAGGATTTCTTCCTGCAATGACTAAATTATTCCCTTTAAACGCAAGCTGTTCACAGATCGCTTGGCCAAGTTCCCCCGTGGCAGCGGTAACCATAATTGTATTTTTTGTACCAGCGACTGAGGCATATATTGGCAAAAATAGTAAAAAAACTATTACCTTAATTTTCATCCCAGTTAAACGTCTATATGCTTCTGCAAATAAGTCAAACAGGCCTCAATGGATAAATCTTGGCGTTCACCGGTTCTGCGGTTTTTCAGCTCCACCGTATTATGCTCAATGGTTTTATTGCCAACCACAATTTGCCATGGCAGGCCGATCAAATCCATATCGGCGAACTTAACGCCTATTCGTTCTGACCGGTCATCATACAAAACGTCAAAGCCGCGCGTGGCAAGCTGTTGATACAAGGCTGTGGCTGCTGCTTCTACCTGCGCATCATCCGCTTTGGCGCTGATCAGTCCCACGTGAAACGGCGTTACGGAATCGGGCCAGATAATGCCGTTGTCATCGTGGCTGGCCTCAATGATGGCGCCAACTAAACGAGAAACACCAATACCATAAGACCCCATTTCGGGAATAATCAGTTCGCCTTTCGGCCCCTGAACCGTCAAATTCATGGCCTTGGAATATTTGGTGCCGAAATAAAAGATGTGGCCAACTTCAATGCCGCGGGCTGTCTTTAGACGTTCCTGAGGAATGGGGCATTGGAAGGGGTCATGCTTTTCATCAGCCGCTGCATACATATTTCGCAAACGTTCTAACGTCATATCCTGATCGCTTAACTGATCATAGTCTTCGTCATAATAAATGGTGCTTTCACCGGTGGGAGCCACAATTTGAAATTCATGGCTTAGGTTACCGCCAATGGCGCCCGAGTCCGCCTGGACCGGAATGGCCGTCAAGCCTAAGCGGCGGAATGTTGTTAAATAACTTTGGAATATTTTCTCGTAAGAAGCCTTCGCCCCCTCATAATCAATGTCAAAGGAATAGCCATCTTTCATGAAGAATTCGCGCCCACGCATGACGCCAAAACGGGGCCTGATTTCATCACGAAATTTCCAACCAATTTGGTACAGAATTTGGGGCAGGGCCCGATAGCTTTTAACGTATTGGCGAACGATATCGGTGATCACCTCTTCATTTGTCGGGCTATACAGCATCTCGCGATCATGGCGATCTTTAAAACGCAGCATCTCTTTGCCATACGCCTCGTAACGGCCGCTTTCTTGCCACAGGCTGGCCGGCTGCAAAGTTGGCATCAAGACGCGGTGGCATCCAATTCGGTTTTGTTCCTCAGCAACAATGTTTTCTATTTTTTGTAAAACTTTTAGCCCCAAAGGCAGCCAGGTGTAAATTCCAGATGTCGTTTGGTTAATCATGCCAGCCCTTAACATCAACCTGTGCGAGGCAATTTGGGCCTCTGAAGGGGTTTCTTTCAAAGTTGGCAGAAAGTATTGGGATAAACGCATAAAGGGATGACCTTCTGTTCAGAAGAGAAGATGGCTGGGGCACTAGGATTCGAACCTAGGGTGGCGGTACCAAAAACCGCTGCCTTACCGCTTGGCTATGCCCCATCGAAGTTCGTCCAGCTTAACAAAATGCTTAACTTTTGCAAGCGTAAAGATGCAACTGCAGACTTCACGTAAATTACATAAGATTTTTTAGAAAAGGTTTTTGTATGGCATGAGAATTTCCTTGGTGTCTTTTTCAAATTTTGGGCCTTTGCCATTAGACCAATTTTGTGCTGCCACCTTAGCTTTTTTCACAGCTTCATAAAATTTCGTTAATTTATCCACTTCACTGGCAAGTTTTGCTTGCTCCTCAGCAGTCATAGAAATTAATTTTAGATTCTGTTGCTCGTTGTTAAACTGGCTTTGTAAGCGATCTTTTTGAGTTTGTTGTTCTTTTAAAAGCTCTTGCTTTTCAAATAATTGCGGTCTGTATTCCTTATTTAAAAAATTCACCAATCCTTCCTGAGTCCCCGGATCACAGTATCCGAATGACTCCGATGCTGGTTTGCTCAAACCTAAATCTCTCCAGAGGATTTTTGTGTACTGAGCAAAAATTACATCTATTTCAACTTTGGTTAATTGTCTGTTCGTGTATAATATAGAGAGTGCAGATGCGTACACGGTACCGAGAAGAAGGTATGATTCCAACTGGTTGATCATATTGTGATTAAGTTTAATAATCTTGCCTTCCTGAAAATCCTTAGTATTTGGAACATAGATTAAGTCAGTTATAAAAAAAGCTAACTTTGCGGTGCACCCTTTGGACTGGACATAATTGAGGACTATTTAAGAGAGTTTCCGTCCCTGAGTTTTGATGATTGTTACCACGGGCATTTTTCTCCGTCCAGTACTTTTTTTCTTTTTTGACTCCCCTAATTTTCCCCTTCACTTTTCCAACAAATTCCCTTTATCAATCCACGGGACGATGCTATTTTTCTCCCACGGAACAGGCTGGAAAGCCGATGGCCGTGCATGGTTAAGGGAAGGGTTGCTTCGGTGACCCCCTTCCTTCAAGCTCACCTTTAAGCATGCTTTAAATATTCCGGGGTGTGGGGCAGGGCCCCGCCATATTAGGCAGCCTCTTTGATCTCCCCCACCAGATATAAATCAGCCGGACGTTTGTTCTTGATCCCCTGATGGCGGCGTTTCGTATTGTAAAAGATCAAATAGTGCTCCAAGCCCTTTTCGAGCTCCCACATGGTTTGATGGCAGTAAAGATGGATATGTTCATACTTAATGGACCACCACAACCGTTCAATCCGAATGTTATCAATGCAGCGCCCCACGCCATCATGACTCACCTTGATCCCATGGGCTTCTGCCGCTAGGATCCAAGCTTCCCCTGTGAATTGGCTGCCTTGATCCGAGTTCACAATCTCCGGCGATCCGTGACGTTTTATGGCCTCCTCTAAAACTTCAATCCCATGACTTGCTTCCATTGTGTTGGCCAACTTCCAGCCCACAACAAATCGTGTGTGCCAATCGATCAAGGCAAATAAATAGACCATGCCGCCGGGGAGCTTGATGTAGGTGATATCCGTGGCCCAGACTTGGTTTTTGTGATCAATCACAAGCTCCTTCAAAAGATACGGTCTGACAGCATTTTCACGATTTGCGATGGAGGTGTTTGTCCGGGGTTTGGGTAATATGGACCGCAATCCCATAAGTTTCATCAATCGCAGGGCGCACTTGTGGTTGATGCGTATTCCCCGATCCAAAAGCCAGCCGGTGATTCTCCTATAGCCAAAAAAGGGGTGTTCCCTCCATATGTCCATGATTTCGTTCATAATCTCAGTGTAAGATTCATCTTCCTTTTCGGCATAGTAATAGCTTGAACGGTGAAGCCCTAGAAGGTCGCATTGTCTTTGAATTGTCAGGCCTTGGTCCGGGGAAATAATGGAGCGCTTCTCTCTAACGCTCATTTCCCCAACGCTTTTTTTAGAAAATCTAAGTCCATGGTGAGCTGGCCAATCTTGCGTTGAAGATCGTCAACTGTGGGGCCATTTTCTTTAGGTTTTTTGCGACGGCTGAAAATCTCAGGCCCACCATCCAAAAGCTCATTCTTCCACCTCTGGAGAACGCTTTGATGAACGCCATATTTTTGTGAAAGTTCTGATACGGGGCTCTTGCCACTGATCATCGCAATCGCTGCTTCTAATTTCGTTTTGCCGCTGTGTTGTTGGCGGATCTTTCCCATTTTTTATTTCCTTCAGTTGCTGTCTTTTATACAACACTCAGGAGCTAAAAAACTCTCTTAACTTTGTGTCCAGTTTTTGGGGTGCAGGGCACTTTGATCTTGCTTCCAACGTTTCCAGATCGCCTTCTAACTTCTTTATATCCGCACTGGTTTGCGTGATTTGATGATCAATTTTGTTCACATTTGATCTTATAAAATTAATTGTTTGATTAACAGCGCGTCGTCGTCCTTCTTCAGAATTATCTCCAGCCTTTTTCTCTGCCTCTTTCATTATCTCTTGGGCTTTAGTCATAACCTCTAAAAGAGTCTCATAAATTGTCCCTGAATCTGAAGATTGCCCGTTTAAGAATTCCCGCAGTGTCTTGTTTGGCTGTTTGGCCATTTGATATAGACTATCTGCAACCGATGAAGATGATGCAGATGGAGACGAGCTTGAAGAAGACGAACGATCCTGTATTAGGCCCATTTGTTGGAAAAAGGTTTGGCGCTTGGCATCCATGTTATGAGGGGAAGAGATACTTTGATGTATCTGTTCCAAAACAACAAAGTGGCCTTGGCTTTTAACAGGAAAAATTTAGAATGTTTATTTGTATTTTGTAAGGGGTGACCAAAGGATTTTTTGTCTTCAACAGACTTTTTATAGCCATCTAGAATCCGCTGAGCAAGGCCCTGCTCTGCTGGCGTTTTTTCATCAATGCCCCAGCATCCTCTGACAATTTTTTCCGCTGCATCACCCAACAGGATAGCTATGGTGAAATAAGGCTGGTCGGAGGTAAGATCCTCTCCTTTCTGCATTAAAACCCTTATAAGTTCTTCCTTAGTTTCAAACAAAAGAGCAACCAATTCCCCCACAGCCTGAGAGTTCGTCAGTTCTTTTAAATTATGCAGGCGACAAAATGCTGCCCATGAGGCAAACTCAGGCTTATGTTCAAACCCAAACTGATCGTGAAGAGTTGAGTTATTAAATAGCTTTTCCAATGTGGCTGGGGATGACTGCTGTACTTGAATAAGCCCTGCAATCAAACTTGCTGCATTATTGGTGAGCCCAGATGGCGTATTAAGAGCCGACCCCCCGTGCAGACGGGTCAGATTCCCTATAAGTTTTCCTGTTAAATCATCAACACCGCCGGCAGACACCTCCACCGCCGAGATGAACGATGTACCGCATCCTATACACCACAAAACCAACGCCACAGATACTTTAACAAGCCACTTCATCTTTCATACCCCTTTAAATCATTTCGTCCTTCACACATGCCATTCTAAGACATCAATCGTTGATATAGGGTTAACAGTTATTCTTTTCAATCTAAATCTATATAACAAGTTATTTGTTCGATTTTAAGTTTTATTTATTCTCTCCAGGAAAAAGGAGGAGGTGACTATGAAAAAAACGACTTTAAAACAAGAGACGTTAAAGAGGAGGTTTACCGACATATATGACCGGCACAGTCGCCATGAATTAAGCTGCGAAGAGGCATCGGACATTTTGGGCATCAGTGTTCGCACGTTATTTAAGGAAGCGCCGTCGTTATGTCAACCGCCAAGTTTATTGACCCCCCAGCACATTTTTCTCTTTATAAAACATGGCTTCGCTGAAGCTTTTACTTTGTGTTGAGGAGGAGCATGGAAGGGAAAAATCTATGGCCATGCCAAAAGCTCCTCTGCCAAGAAATTCCTGTTGGATCTGGTTGAAATCGCCCCTTTCAAAATCCACTCTATTCAAGTCGATGGAGGATCCGAATTCATGGCTGAGTTCGAGGATGCCTGCGCTGAACTTGGCATCCCTCTTATCGTCTTACCTCCCAGCAGGCCAACCTACAACGGGGGAGTCGAGCGAGGAAACAGAATCTTCAGAGAAGAATTCTATGCAAACTCTAACCTCTTAGCCGATTTTATCGGAGCCATGAAGATTGAACTCAACAACGCTCTTAAAAATATAATACCTACAGGCCACATTCTAACTTGAAAGGATTAACACCTATGCAATATGTTCATAACATCCTGCTCAAAGATGCTGCCTGAGTCTCAAAGTGCCTGAACTTATACAAAAGATGCAACCGTGGAACTAATATTAATGCATACCAAGGGCCTTTGTCGTGACGAGGAGCCCTTGGTAGTTGAAAATTAAATTATGATGGCGCCTTCCAACCTTCTGGCATTTTGAAATAGCAGCATGCTTCCCTTATAATATGATATTGAAGGGGATGAGTCCCGTCTTTCATTTTCTGAATCTTTCCTTCTGCTTTTAATGTCTGCAGAGGAGCGATCATTTTCTTAAAATACCCTGTCGAATCTTGTGTTCTTGCATACGTTTCGAGTTCTTTCCCAATTGCAGACAATGTTTTTGGGCCATCTTTGAAAAAAGGACCATACCCGTAATGTAACCCTGCCTTATCATCAACGCAGACAAGATTTTCTCCCCTTGCTGGGCCGGTTATTCCCTCCACATTTGGCAGGTAAATAGTTCCCCCCAATACAGTCTGATAGGGCAGAGAGTTTTCGTCTTGCTGCACTGGGTCAACACAGTCCAAAAGAAGTTCTAATTTAGTAAGGTTCGATTTAAATGCTTGAATCTTTGACCATTCCTCCTGCATGTCAACTGGATGAGGGCCCACATTAAACGTGCCTTCCCTGAACCAAAACCCCCTTGCACTCGCATAAGCTTCGAACGGTGATAAACCTGGACTGCTAATCAGGGGAAGGAAAAAACTTTCATCCCTTTCAAGCTCCGTGATGGAATTATCTAATGTGGCTGATGATAAAACATTCCAAAAGCCAATTTGTTGTGCGGTCATACATTCAAATTCTGTTTTCGATTCCTTTTTGGTTAAATCCGCAAGGGCTGCCGATAAAGGAATACCTCTTTTTTTCACAATGAATGGGTTTCCAAGAAGCGTTTTTGTTTCCCAATAAGCTGATTGAGTGGAGGGCTTTACTGAAAAATTGTTGTTTTCATTCATTGCCCTATAAGTTCTAGACAAAACCCCTGCACAGTAACGGTTATAGTCTTCTTGCGTGGCAGATGGTTCTGCAGCGCAGGATGCTGCAGCTTCGTAAATCTGGGGCAGACCAAAGAATAGTCCCATGGCCAATATTTTAAATGTCTTCATTTTTATACTCCTGTAATTTAATGTTTAGAAAGTAATGTAAGATCAAACAATTTGTCAATGAATTTATAGTATTGCGTTCTGAATAAATAAAGACGCATTCATTCATATAGTAAATGAGTCGTGGGTACAACGGGAAGCCATGGAACGTCTAGGTTGCCATTTTATTTACCCCTATCAAACTTTCTGCTTTGTAAGTCGCCTCAACCCTTCTAGATTTAAGGATCAGGTTTTTAAGAGCATTCCAATACGTGCAACAACTTTTTCTGGTTCTTATCACTTTGGCGTTAGGACTTCTGCTGACTGGCTGTCGCTGGTTTGATGAAAACTTTGGCGGTGATGTTCAGGCCCTGGACGTGCACACGCAAGGGATTGGTTATCAAACCTTGTGGGCCGACCCCATCGATGGCGAGATTAAGGCCATTCTGGAGAAGGCATCCATTTTGATGAAATTAGAGCATCGTCCACCAATTTCTTTGGCGGGGTTGATCAAGCGTTGCAAAATGGATCAAGATTCTTTTAAAAAAGGTCTGGCTTCCATTGGCTACTTTAAGGGGAAAATTGAATTCCATATTGATGATAAAAAAGACCCCTTTCAAGTGACCATCAAAGTGACCCCCGGCCTCCGTTATAGGCTTGGGTCAATTAAGGTGGAAAGCCCTGGACAACCCCAAATTATATCGATGCTGACCACAGCCGCTTTGGAGGACATAACCCAAACCAAGATGGGGGATATTGTGGATTTAGAAAAAGTTTTAAAAGGCACCCAACGGCTGAAAAAGTATCTGCAAACGATGGGCTACCCTTTTGCTGACGTTGAGGAGCCTGAAGGCAGGGTTGATGATGCCAAACAAACCGTAGAAGTTATTTATACGATCAATCCCCAGGCCCTGGCCCGCATAGAGTCCACCCATATTGACGGGTTAAATAACCTAGAGGAGAGTTACATCCAAAATCGAGTCATCTGGAAAGAAGGGGAGGTTTTCGATCAAGGAAAAGTTGACAAAACCCGCCGAAAGCTTTTGGAAACGGGATTGTTGTCCAGTGTGACCATCACCCCTGAAAAAAAGGGGAATCCAAAAGATGGATATCAGCCTTTGACGATGCTTGTCAAAACGTCTGAAGGCGCGGCGCGGGCCGTTGGTGTGGGGGCAAAGTTCTCAACATCCGAAGGAATAGGAGGCCATTTATTTTGGTATCACAACAACCTGGCCAGGCACGGCCAGCAACTGGGGGCTTCGTTCCAATCATCTAAACGCGAAACGAAAGCCAAGCTATCGTATGATATTCCCGATTTTGGAAAACCCCTTCAAACCTTGAAAAATACGGCGTTTTTATTGCGTGAGATAACGCGCGCCTACACTGGCAGAACCTATAGCGTAGGGTCCAGTCTTCAGCATCCCTTTAATGACCATTTTAAAGGAGCAATTGGATTAGAGGTTGAGGGTGGACGTATCAAACGTCAAACGGTCATTTATCGGACCCGGTTATTGGGGATTCCAGGGGAATTGAAGGCTGACTTTACCGATGACCTGTTAGATCCAACCCGCGGTATGAAGGCAGAATTAAAGGTGACGCCTTATTATGGTCGTATGGGAAATAAAAATGGAATGGTTGTTGGCTCAACAGCGTTGTCTGCTTACCTGCCCTTTGCCACCAACGAAATTGGCGAAAGCCGTTTTGTTTGGGCAAGTTTTGTCAAAGGGGGCAGCATCTTCAACCAACCCCTGCAGGCCATTCCCCCCAATAAACGGTTCTATGCTGGTGGCAGCGGCTCTGTTCGAGGATATGGTTACCAATTAGCCGGCCCTCTTGACGGTCAAAGTATCCCAGAGGGTGGACGTTCTTTGATTGAGGTTGGAACAGAACTTCGCTTTAGAACAACTGAGACCACGGGGTTTGTAACCTTTGTAGAGGGGTGCTCTGTCGAAACGGACCGGATACCAAGCCTTTCAAAAGGGGCCTTGTGGGGGGCGGGAGTGGGTTTTCGCTACTACAGCCCCCTGGGCCCAATTCGTGCCGACATCGCTGTTCCCATGGAAAGACGGAAAGACACATCTGGCAAAAGAATTGACGCCCCGTTTCAAATTTATTTAAGTGTGGGGCAGGCGTTTTAAGGCGAATTGCTTGAAGAGAATCAAACCATTTGTTGCGGCTTCAACCAAAAAACTTCATAATTATTAAAAGTTTACTAAACTTAAAGATGATTGAGAGGGAGGCGCTGCATGAATAAACCTTTAGGGGTATCCTTAATTCCGGCCATTCAGTGGCACGAAGGCATGCTGTTATCGCCGCAACATTTGCAGCAAAACGATCTGCGGTTCGAACAGATCCTGCATCATCACATGAAACTGGTTGCACCCTATCACTGGGGTGTCAGCTATTTGAAGCTGGATCCGATTGTCTTGCCCGATGGGTTGGTGCGCATTTTGGCTTTGCAGGCGGTGATGCCCGATGGGCTGGTCGTTGACTACCAGGCGACAATCGACGAAGACGCCCCTTTAGAAATTGACCTGAAACCATTTAAACCCAGTTCTGTGAATGAAGAGATTATCCTTAATCTGGCCATCGCCGAATACATACCTGGCATATCGCCCGTGGTAGGTGAAAAGGCCCGTTACTTATCGGCCGAGGGTATGGAAACAAAAGATATCAATCTGGATGATAATGCCATAAAAATTCCCTGTTTGGTGCCCAAACTGTCTTTGCATGTGGGCGAAAAGGTGCCATCGCGAACAGTTGGTTTCCCTGTTTTAAAGATGGCTTTCAGAGACGAAGTCTTTGCGCAAACCCCTTATATGCCTCCATGCTTTCGTGTTGATCCCCACACCGTTCTTTGGCAACTGTGTTCCGAGGTTTGTCAGAAAATACGCGAGAAAGCGGTTTATTTGTGCGAGAAATGGCAAAACCAGGTGGGAACGCCCCTTTTGCAGGAAACCTCAAACATGCTACGTCCTTTGGTGACGATTCTGCCAAGCTTAGAGGTGCTGCTCAATAGTCCTGCTATTCAACCCTGGACCTTGTTCGAAAAACTGTGCGAGGTTGTGGGGACCTTGGCTCCGTTGCGGCTTTCTCAAATTCCGCCAGTTTTGCCGGCCTATAACCACAATGACTTGTTGAAATGTTTTCGCCCTGTGCTGGAACTGATTTACCAGAACCTTCACAGTATCGAGGTGGCGTTTGCCATTTTTTCCTTTAACCAGAAGGATCGGTTATTCTATTTAACCCTGAATCCCGCTTTTTTGTCAGAAAAGCTGTATATCGGCGTTCGCGCGCCCAAGGGGATGAGCGAGGCTGAGATTGAGGAATGGATGAACGATTCCGTCATCACCTGTGACTTTGCGGTTGAGTCGGTACGCGCCCGCCGAATAAGAGGGGCGGCACGGCGGGTGTTAAAGAACGAAGACCTGTTCGAATTGATGCCAAGCCGCGGCGTGGTTGTATTCGAAGTGGATAATGATCCAACCTATATAAAGGCAGAACAAAACCTGAACATATTCAACCCGGCCGACACAATCAACTGGCGCCCGGCCGAAATTGTTTTATATGTCCGTAAAAACCAAAAGGGTTAAGCGACCATGGCCAAAAGTCTTTTGTTAGAAAACTTTCAAGCCTTTTATTATGAAGTGCTGCGCCAAAAGGAAAGGGCGCTTCGACTGAATATTCCAACAGATGTGTTCGAAGACCCCAATACACCTGCCGTGGTCGAGACCATTCAGGCCCGTCTTCGTGACACATTGCAAGAACAAGCCCTGAAAATGGAATATGCCGTTGGCGTTGGCAGAACAGCAGCATTTCGCGATTCCCAATATCTGATGGTAGCGTTGGTTGACGAGATTTTTTTGAATTTGCAATGGGCCGGCGCCAAAATTTGGGAGAAGTCTTTGATGGAGGCGCAGCTGTTCGAGACCCAAATTGCTGGTGAGTATGTTTTCAAGAAGTTGGATGCTTTGTTGGAAAACAACGACCCCGCACGCACAGAGATGGCTTTGCTTTATTTCATGGTGCTAAGCTTGGGCTTTCGCGGCCAATATCGGGGGTCTGGCGATGACCAGAAATTAAAGTGGTACACAGATCACCTTTATAAGGCGATTCAAGGGCGCCTGCCCAGCCTTTCAAAGACTGATCAGCCTTATCTGATGCGACAATGTTATGACTATACGTTAACCGAGCCGGCGGGTAGGGGCCTGCCTGATAACCGGGCGTGGGCCTGCGCTATTGGGGGCGTTATTGTGATGTATGTGTTCATCACGTATGTGGTTTGGTATCGCCTGGCGTCAGAGGTACACCAGGCCCTTGGCCTTATTTTTGAGCAGACGCGCCAAAGCCCGCTGATATAGGTTTTCCACAAAAAAAAATCACGCCCTTTTGAGGGGGCGTGATCGGAATGAATTCCCGCCTGGGCGGGAACGATAGAAAATTTAGAATTTGTGAGCTAAACCAAATTTAACAACGTGCGCTGTGTATTTAACAGTCGTTGCACTATTGACACCATTAATTAAATTGCCAGTTGTTATTTTTCCACCAAGATTATAACCATATTCAACGCGGGCTAACAAGTTACCAAACGCGCGTTCGTAACCAATTCCAGGAACGAAAACAAATTGATTTTTGGATGCAGTAACTTTACCGGACCTTGAATAGTTTGTACCTGCAGCTCGGCCTGAA
This sequence comes from Candidatus Finniella inopinata, assembly GCF_004210305.1. NCBI lineage: Bacteria > Pseudomonadati > Pseudomonadota > Alphaproteobacteria > Holosporales > Candidatus Paracaedibacteraceae > Candidatus Finniella > Candidatus Finniella inopinata. The sequence continues at coordinate 18,139 of NZ_SCFB01000006.1, forward strand.
GCGTCATAACTGGCCTTGACTTTGTCGCGGCTAAATTCCAAACCTAATTTCGCATAGATAAGGTTTTCATTCGCAATCACAGCACCGAGACGAGGTGTAATTCCAAATACAACCCCACGTTCATATTTAGTATCAATCTTACCGGTGCCTGTTGTAACAACACCTAGTGCTGTTGCTGTAGGCGCTAAACCATTGGATACATTTTTACTGGCGCTGTCGCCTTCAATACTGAATTCACCACCAAAGTAAAAACCGTTATTGTTGTGGCCATAGCCTGTGTAAAGACCGTACGTTAAACCGTTGGCCTTTTTTGTCTTGTTGCTCGCACCTTGTTGGAAGCGAACACCTGAGTCAGTTGTATCCACGCCTGGAATACTTGTCTTATCATTGCGCTGTGTCCACCCCAGTTGACCGCCCAGATAATAACCATTAAAAGAAGCCGGCGCTGCTTGTGCAGCTTGAATTGCTGCTAAAGCACCCAATAAAATTAAAGATAACTTTTTCATTATTAAAACCTTGTTTTTTGTATATTAATTTCACCAAAATATGACCAAAAGATAATAAAACAAAACAGGAACCTGACAAACTAAGGTTTCAAATCACATAACTGTGACTTTTTGGCATCTACAAACAGAGGACGCTTGATGACAAGTCAGACAATAAACCCCGAAGAGGTCTACCAGTTCGACCAGATCGCCGACCAATGGTGGGACGAGGCGGGGCCATTTAAGCCCCTGCATCAATTAAACCCGTGTCGGTTGCAGTTTATCAAAAACCATATCTCCCGGAATTTTAAGATCGATCCCTTATCCGCACAGCCTTTAAAGGGCCTTAAAATTTTAGATGTGGGTTGTGGTGGGGGCATTTTGTGCGAGCCGCTGGCGCGTTTGGGGGCGACCGTTACGGGCATTGACGCCAGCCCTAAGGCCATTGAAACGGCCAAGATTCACGCCAAACAATTCGATTTGGAAATCAATTATCAGGTGGCCAGCGTGGAAGAATTGCCCCCCCAGCCGTTCGACATTGTGTGCGCCCTTGAAATTATTGAGCATGTGGATCATCCGGGGCAATTTCTGAAAGCTTGTGCGAACTTGTTATCGCGGGATGGATTATTTTTTATTTCAACCCTTAATAAGACCGTCAAATCTTACCTGCAGGGCATCATCGCAGCGGAGTATATTTTGCGACTGGTCCCCCGGGGGACACACGATTGGAATCGGTTTGTCGAACCGGCAACGTTGGCCCGTTGGTTGCAAGATTGCGGCCTTTGCTTCTCGGATCTGAAGGGGTTTCACTATAATCCCCTGCACTGTTTGTCTTCGACTCAGCAACCCTGGTCGTTAAGCGAATCGCTGGCCGTGAATTACATTGGGTGCGCGGGGTTTAATTCGATTTAGAAGGGCTTTTATGAAACATAAAAATTGACTATTAAACATTTATTAATATTTTATATTTACAATAAAATTGTTATATTTATTTTTAGGAATTTTTAATATGAGATATTTTTATGTTTTTGGTTTGATGTTAAGCGTAAGCGGCGCGTGGGCCAGCAATGCGCAGTTGGACGGTGGTGCTGACCATCCGACAATAAATTCAACAGCTGGTGTCCATGCAATTGTTGGCACTGAAGCATCGGGAACTGGATATAGTCTTACTTATGTGTCGTCTTCTGAAGCACAGGCTTTGGTCACGTTTGTGGTGCCGGGGGTTTATTTCCAGAATCAGGAACCTGTGTTAGGCGATTACCTGACTAATTGGGGAGAGGGACTGCTGATCAACTGTCAAGGCACCGGCTATATACAAGTTCCTCTGACCAAAGATTGGAATGATTCCAGCACTCTTGCAGATGGAACCCGTTCTTCCACGGCAAATCCTGTTGATCCCGCCGTTAGTTTTTTTGGCAATACATTTAACTGGGTGGGCAGCTCTGCCGCGTTTTTGCCGAATACAACGTACCAATGGACTTTGGTGAAAACCGATACTTACGAGGCAAAAGGAAATATTATTGGCGGCAGCACGCTTTTGTCAGGCAGTATTACAATTCCCAGTTCTGGCCTTTTGGCGCGAACCTATCAGTTGCAGGTTCCAAAACCCTGATAACTGGATTAAAAGAAAGGGGGCGCCAGCTGGAAACGTTAAGAAGCACCCTGTTAATCATTTCTTAAGAATATGCACTTATAATAAAAACTGATTTATTTGTATTTATTGGTATTTACGATGGGATTATATTTTATTTTTCTTGTCTTCTTTTTTGGCTTAGGGGGTGCGTCCGCCAGTAATGTACAGCTGGATGGAGACGCATCTCGTGTCTATCCAACAATTAATGGGACCTATGGCCATGGGGGAGGCGTCAGAGCTGCTAACAATGGAACGCACACCTTTACCCTGTTGAATCCGGTCCAGTCAGAGACAGATATATATCCCCTTGCATCCTTTGATTCCCTTACAATTAACAGCGCTCAAACAAACGGCACGACGATACAGCCTGCAGCCGGATTCAGCCCAAATTCACTTTTTTCCAGCCTGCCAACGTCTGCCCTGACCCTTTCTAATGTGACCATACAGAATTTTACACAACCATACATTGTGCGATTTGCAACAGGATTCGCCGGGGCCATGTATTCGGGCGAAGCCCTTCAATCTGTGACTCTAAGTGGTTTGGGATCGGTGATTTTTTCTGGAAATACAAATACCAACTGCGGTAATGGGGGGGCTATTGTTGTTGCGACACCAACTGTAACTTTGAACGCTGTTGGTACACTAACTTTTGTGGGCAATAAAAGCACAGGTCCGCTTTTTTCAGGACCGACAGTTCTTCCCGGTGTGGGAGACTTGACGTTGAACGCCAATGCGGTAGTCACTTTCACAAACAACAGTGCTATCGGTTCTGGTTCTGAAGGTGGAGCCATTTGGACTGAAAATTCGTTTACCCTGAACGGCATTGGCCCGGTAATTTTTACGGGAAATATTGCTGGTTTGGGAGGGGCCATTTATTCCAATGGAAATATTGCGCTGCAGGGATCTGGCCAGGTTACGTTTGCGAATAACAGTGCCGTGAATGCAGGTTCCAAGGGTGGAGCCATTTATTGTGGTGGAGAACTGCGACTGACTGACGTCTTGTTTTCAGTCAATAGCGCCGCATCAGGCGGTGCCGTTTATATGAACGGTCTTCAGGGTTTTACATTTACCGTTAGTTCTGGAAAAACGATTACTTTGGCCGGATCAACTGCTTCGGGCAATAACGACATAGCGTGCAACCCTGGCAGCGCGGGTGATTTTGCATGGTCCACATTCATCAATGATGGGGTTGGTGCGTTGGTTTTGAATACCAATAATAACTCGTGGTTTGGGAACACAACAGTTACTGCGGGCACCTTGACTGTGGGAGATACGGCTGGAAACGGCGCTGTGTGGGGAAGCACCCCTAACGGTGGAACCCTTACTGTCAACAAGGGCGCCACTTTAACGGTGGGGGGAACTGTTAACACTCAATCAGCATACCTTGCCGGCGGTTGGACAATTCTGTTAGGGAATGGCGCAACATGTGGTCTTCTTAATGTGGCTGGAACCCTTGATGTTTCGTCTCTTCTTCCCGCTAATTTTCAGATTCGGGGCACAATCCCAACAGCCACCAATTTTCCATCGAATGGTTACACCGTTGCCAAATATACAAATCTGACCGGCAGCTTGGATTCCATAAATGCTTCGCTCCGCACCCAGAATTTTTTCCTGGATAATCGAGCTTCGCCAAACAGTGTGATTCTAAGGTCAATGAATTATGCACTGACCTCACCGACTTCTGCCCAAGCTACACTGGTCACATTTGTGGTGCCCGGGATTTATTTCACGCATGATCAGACAAAAAACTCGAACACACCTACGTTACAAAGTAGCACTCCCAACGATTTCAGATCTTTGACCAATGCCGGAGAGGGGTTGATGATCCAGTGCGCACCTGCGTCAGGGTCGCTTTTTAATGTAATCCTAACCCAAAATTGGGTCGATTCCTTTCAGACAGACGGAAGCCGTGTCAACGTAGGCGTGGGGGATACGGATCCCAATGTGGCGGCTTTTGGCAACAGCTTCACCTGGACTGGCAATTCTGCAGCGTTCTTGCCGGGAGTCACCTATAATTACAGCCTATACAAGACAACCCCTTACCAGTCCACCACCATAAACCCCTCTTCGCCAGCGCCACTTCTGACAGGGACCATTAGTAACTTAACACCAACCAATCTCGCCCGGACCTATCAGCTGCAAGTGTTATGGACGCATTAGACCTCTCTCCTAATCGGCTTTCATGGGCCCGTCGTTGCAGTCTTTGTCGTTGCAGTCTTTGAAAAAACACCATATATTGTGTTGATTATGACAAAAAACAACAACATGTAGATTGTGTTAAGGGACTTTTTTAAACTGACAAACGCGGATATATCCTCGCCCCTTCCTTTCAATGGGGAAATCGCTCGCTATGACGGAAAGGGCCTATTCATCGCCTTTGGCCTGCTTTATCTTTTGACAAGTCCTATTTATGGTGAAACCTTGCTGCCTGCTTTGGTTATTAAAGCCAAGAAAATTAATAACGCGTCTTTTTCAAACTCCTCCTCTTCTGCCGCCAATTTTGAAACCCAACAACAAACGACTCTGACGGACGCCTTGAAAAACACCCCAGGCGTTCACCTGGTTCAACAGGGCGGTGTGGGAAAAATGGCGCAACTGTTTGTAAGGGGGGCCAACCCAGAACATGTCATTATCTGGATTGACGGGGTTCAGGCCTGCGACCCCAGCAGCCCGAATGGCGCGTTCGACTTTGGCCAGCTGGAGGCAGAATCGTTGGAAAAAATCACGGTTTTAAAAGGACCCCATACGGCATCGTACGGCAGTGGTGCCGTGGGTGGCGTTGTTCAACTGACAACCAAAAAGGGAACAGGGGAAAACCACGCGACCCTTGTTGGCGAAGCGGGATCGCACAAAAGTTATCGTCAAAACCTGAGTTTTCAGGGAGAAAAACCATCCGTCGATTTTTATATCCAGGGCGGCCATCGTCAAATTGACACCCCATCCTCTGTCCCCCCTGCCAATCGAACCCTTAACCGGCAATACCATCCCGACCCCTATGATTCACAAAACTTTACGTCCCACTGCGGATTAAAAACCTTGCAGAATTGGCGCCTTAGCCTTCACAATCGCCATCAACGCAGTCGGTCCCGTTATGCCAACCCGTTTGACCCGAACCCAAGCAGTCAGGACGTAACCATCTATGATCTACACAGTTTAACGGCTGAAACCACCGACAAAAATCGCACATGGCAGCCCAAAATCCACATCGGATATTTACAAAGCCAGCGTATCTATGGCCAAGACCAGCCCCCCTTTTCACCCCGCAATTTTTTCAAGGGAAAAGCCCTTAGCTTTCAAGGCCATAACCGCCTTCACCTTAACGAAAATCACAACCTTGATGTGGGAATCGATCACCGACAGCAATCTTATCAGGCCCTAATACCAGGGATCACCCATCAGGAAGCGCAATCCCATGAATCCTCCTTTTTTGTTGGCCACAACACTATCCCTCACGAACGCGTGCAGGTTGATTTAGGGGGCAGGGGCCATCACCATCGTCAATTCAAATCCCATGCCACCTATCGCGCCGCCGTCACGTATAACCACTTTGAGACCAACACCGACTTGTATGTGGCTTATGGAACCGTTCTTCACAACCCCAGTTTATTTCAGATTTTTGATCCATCAAGCGGGAATCACGCCCTTCGCCCCGAAAAAGGATACGGGTGGGAGGTTGGTCTGCAGCAGGCCTTAGGCCGTTCGATTCGCATTGGAACGCTGTTTTTTCAAACACGCCTTAAAGATCTGATCGCAGGTCAGCAACTAACGCCAACGCTTTATCGATACAACAATATCAACAGGTCACGAACCCAAGGGGTGGAATCATTCGTTGAATGGGAAATCGTCAGCGACTTAAAAGTTTCTATGAATCATGTGTACACTTCTGCCAAAGACCTTTCGACCAAGGAAACGCTTGTCAACCGCCCTTTACATAAAGTTTCAGCCAACCTTCAATGGCAAATGACGTCTGATTGCGATGGGGGGCTGGGCGTCAGCTATGATGGCAAGCAAGTCAATCGCCCCCGGTTTGGAACGACGCCGCGCGTCTATACGACTGGGCCCATTTTGCTGCGGGCGACGCTAAATTATAAACCCAATCGGCCTATTTTAGGCTATGGTCATCAAGAATTTTTTGTAAGAGTAGAGAACGTTTTGAATCGTCATTATCAACAACCTGCGGGGTACCTGCAACCGGGTGTCAGTTTTTATGCGGGCTTTAGGGCGTCTGTATGAAGCTAAATAAAGCCCTGCCCATATCCCTTTTACTGCATGGACTGGCCTTCGCTGGCACAGGTTGGATCGTCTCAGTCGGCGATTTTAAGGGCGAGACGGCCAATGTTTCACGACCCGTTTGTGTTGAGGTTCAATGGATTACCCCGTCTTCTCTTTCATGCTTGCCACCTGAATCCATACCTCTGAGCCAAGAAACTGGTTGTTTGCCTCAGCCTCCTAAAAGACTCCATCCAAAGAAAATGCCCCCCCAGCCTGGCCCTTGCAGCCTTCAAGAAAACCCAGAGGATGGGATGGCGAACGTTGTTCTTGTGCCTTTTCCGAACAATCCCGTTCCAACCTACCCCGAAGAAGCCAGAAGACAAGGCCTGAAGGGCGAAATGATTGTGACGCTTACAATTAATGCCGCCGGCTTAGTGGTTAAAATTGATGTGAAACAAGGCAATGACATAGCACCTATTTTAAAAGAAGCAGTTTTTGAGGCCGTTAAGAAATGGCGTTTCACCCGCCATGACAAATCCGGAAAACCCCTCTCGGTTACGTTGCCAATTGTGTTTAATTTAGAGGCTTAACTTTTCTCAAGCGATGGGTAACGGCCCCCAGGTAAAAATAGGAAGCGATGATCAGCCCACCCCCCGCCAACGTTGACCATGAAAAGTGTTCACCGAAAAACAACCAGCCCGACGCGATGGCCAGGGGGAAACGGGCAAATTTAAAGGGTGCCAGGAAAGCCGCCTGGGTATAGGTATAGGCCTCGATCAGCGCCAGCTGCCCCAACAGGTATAAAACGGCGATGCCGGCCAGCCGCAGAACCGCATTCATCTCGACAGGTTGCCAATAATAAATGGCGGGTAAAAAGCTGCACAATGCCATGAAAAACAACAGATAACACAAAGTCGTTTGTGATGAATCTTTAACCGCAACTTTTTTGATAATGAGGGAGGAGGCTGTGAACGCGAAAGCCGATAACAGGGGGTACAAACTGTAAACATTAAAAATCGCTGAGGAGGGTTTAAGAATAACCAACACTCCGACAAATCCCACGCCAATGGCCCATAACAACGGGCGTGTGGGGTTTTCAGAAAAGAAATAATAGGCGCCGGCTGTTGTCATTAACGCACTGGTTAACGACAGGGCACTGCTGTCAGCCAGGGGCAACACCTGCACTGCGGCAATCCAAAAACCGTTACCGGCCGCACCCGCAAACCCCTTTAGAAATTGCCACTTTAGGTTTTGGGTAGTTAGCAGCTGTTTCAAAGTTGTCCGATGCCAGGCCACAACCAGCAAAAAACCAATACATGATTTAAAAAACAGAATCTGACTGCTGGAAAGCGTCTTTGGCAGCGAGTGCGTCAGGCCGTTGCTGATCGTTGTGAGCACCGCCACCAACACAATCAACCCAGCCCCGTAAAAGGGGGTCAGGTTTAAGTTAGATTTGTTAGAAGCAGTCATGGAAATACTTTCACTTTTTTTCATGAGAATTTGGCGAGAAAACCCCAACTCGCCCGAGAGAACTATACACCCATTCTCAATCATTTTGTGGCTTTACATTAACTTTTAAACAAGCTGTGTTGAACAGTCTTTGGAGAAATTTTTCTTTAATGTATTGCATTTTTAACCTTATTTTAAATGCTCTAAGGGTAACTTGGTTATAGAGATTCAATTCAGGTCATTCCCTTAAGGAGCCTAAGGATGCGGTGTTTTTTGAAAAAAGTGTTTTCACTTTTTATTCTGCGGATAGGTGCGGCGGGCCTGTTGTGTATAGCTTCTAGCGAAATCATGGCCTCCAGCGCCGCCCCGGCTGAAGTGAACCCATACTCACACCCCTCGGCCACCAAGTATCAAACGTTCCAGTGGGACCCCTCGCGTGTTCATCACCACATGTGGGAAGCTTTGAAGGATTGCGAAGGACAAGCTTTGGGGCAGACAGAATACCTGGACAAACCAGGAATGGAAAGTTTTGCAGTTATGATAGGCACTAACTACGTGGCACGCCTTAAAAAAGGGATAGGTCTTTGCGAGGAATTGGACCATGTCAACAACTTGATCAAAACCTTTTTGGAGAAAAAAGCTGATTTTTCAAACGATGGGTTGACCATTTGTTTACCAGTTCGTTGCTTTTTTCTGACGCCCTCTAATGGCTCTGACGATTACGCGGACCTTCTTATACTCCCAAAAGCTAAAGGGCATTCTTTGGCACTTTCTTTGTTTCAAGGGGTTCATTCTGATTCTATGGGTGATATTTTTTGGTCTGCCGGTCGCGCATTAGCAGCATTCCATATGTTTTTTATGAAAAATCATGGGACCCACGTTACAACGGCCAAACATAACGATATGAGCATTGGAAATATTTTTTACGAACCTAGGAACGTTATGGGGAAGGACCAGTGGGCCGTCTCTTGGATCGACTGTACAGACATAGCATTGGTAGGCCACAGCCCATTGACAGAGGTTGGGCATTTAATAGCGAATATAGAACATCGTCTTTTAGAAGCCTCGGCTTACCTTTCACAGATTAATATTTTCCAGGAAAAAGTTTTAGAGGGGTATTGTTCCCGTCTTTCCCAAGATATTATTGGTATATTGCACGGACTGTTAAACAATGCCCAGTCGTTTGAAACCGAGTCGTGGTTATTGGGAGAAAGAACGAGCGTTATGAGAACTGGTAACGCAAAAGTGTATCCCGAGAACATTCTAAAACTCATCCATCATTTTTTTGGCCGCCACATTGAAAGTCAACAAAAGGCTGAAGAAGAAGCAAAGGCAGTCTCACCCACCACCACTACAACACCTGCTGTCGGACAACAGGAAGGGGTTTGTTCTCAAACACATAGCGATGCAGAAAATACCCCGTTAAGTTCAGGGCAAGGCGCATCTCTTGCTCTGACGGTGTCAGCTGTTCCTGTAACAGAAAAGTAGGCAACCTTAATAATCGATCGGCGTAGGGCCTCCCTACATCTTCACTGACGGCATGACCCGACTTAGGCGAGACATAGATCAGGTTTTCTGTCGACCGCGTCACGGCGCAACAATCAAGGGTTAAGCCAAACCCTAACGTCGCCAAAAGGTCCAGCTCAAACTGCACATACTGCGTTTGCCAATGGTCATCGGTTGCTAAACTTTGCAGGAATTTTTCAACGCTTTTGTATAAATCAGCATAAAGATGCCGTTCAGGTAACCCTTGGTCCAACAACGTACAAACGGAACTAAGGGCGGCCAGGCGCTTGGGAATGTTGGCCAGCGGCGTCCAGGTCGCCCGATCCATCTCTATCTGCCATCGGCCCAAATGATCAGCCAGGCGGGCTTTCCAGGTGGCCTGAACGAAGTTACCAGGCTGCAACTGGTTGCGTGCCTCTGGCTTGCGTCCCGGCCGTATAAGACCCACATGACGACCCTGGGTTGGGGTGAAAATGCTGACAATGGAGTAACTCTCGCTCCAGGGGCGCTGGCTTAAGACAATGCCTTTATCGTGCCACTCCATTATACCCTTCGCCTTTCAAAAGCTGCTTTTCGAAAATTGCGTCACTGCGCGTCCTCATGTACGCTCATTACACCCAAAACAGATTGAGGGGCGCTCAGGACTTATTTTCGAATTCACACTGAAACCCTTTGGGTATATTTAAAGACCCACCAGCAAAACCCTGCCTGAACTATACCATAAACAATAACAAGCTCAACAAAGCTGGTGAACCCGTAATGGCAACTAAGGGTCAGGCATCCCATAAAAATCACGGTCAAAAAGTAGATGCTGCTTACAAATCCATGAGAATGACCGGCGTCATACAAAAGGTGGAAAAGATGATCGCGATGTGCCTCGGTCAGGCGTCGGCCCAATACCGCCCGGCGTACAAGGGTGAAGCCAACATCAAACCATAAAAATGCCATGGGCATCAGGCTTAAAACAAAGGTTTTGTTAACCAGGGCTGTATCACTGGGGGATAAGTCCTGATTTTGCAAAAGCAGCGCCAGAAAGCCTAAGGCTAGCCCTAAAAAGGTGCTGCCTACATCCCCCATAAAGATTTTACCAAACGGAAAATTAAAAACCAGAAAGCCCAAAAGCGCAAATATCAAAATCATGGCCAGAACAGCCACTCCCGACATCGGCGTAGCTATAAAAATCATAAAGATAAGGTTCAAAACAACTGACCCGGCTAATAAACCGTTTAATCCATCCAAAAAATTGGCGCCGTTGATAAGGCCGATAAGCGTGACAAGAGTGATGATTTCCGCAAACCAAGTGTTATTAAGATGGGAAAAGGCAGGAAAATCAAGATTCAATCCGGCTATGACCAGGACACAGGCTGCTAAAAGATGGGCAAATAATCGCGCACGATAGGATACTGGATAGCAGTCATCCCAAAAACTAACGCTTCCTAAAAGAAAGGCTGCAATGGCAAACGCCTTTAAAAATGGCGCTAAAAAATAAAGTTTATCAGGGTCAGCGAAGAAATACAGGCCAATACCAGCCACAAAAGCCAACATAAAAGATAATCCCCCCGCCGAGGGGGTAGGAATTTGATGGGAAGAACGTGACATAGGCACAGCAGAAATATTGAGTCGCATCAACAAACGACCAGCGATGACTGCGATTAGAAAGGTTATCAACCCTATGTGAGTCATCTGATAGAAAAAAGCTTTATGCATAAAACGAACACGAAAATAGCGATGGCTGGGGGACCTGGATTCGAACCAGAGCTGCCCGGGTCAGAGCCGAGAGTTCTACCGCTAAACTATCCCCCATAAAATTAGATTGTATTCGCCTGGTGCTTATTTTACTCTTTTCGAAATCCACCCACAATTTTTGGAATGACTTGTGGCTGATTGTCATGAGTTTTTGTAGAATAACAAAGGTTAGAAGGCAACAAAAAATTGATGTTTCTGACTTTTAACCTTCAATTAAGAGAAATAATGAGAGTTTTCTGAAAGCGATGTTTAAGACTCCGACTTCTTCCAAAGCTGCTGAAAACGACCATCATCCTATGCTGGGTGCTATTGATTTGGGTACCAATTCCTGTCGCCTGTTGATTGCCAGCGTTAACGTAGCCAGTTTGAAAAAAAGTTTTTTTCGTCGTCGTCCAAATTTGGTTGGTTGGAAAATTATTGATTCTTTCGCGAAAATCGTAAGACTCGGCGAAGGCCTTCACAAAAATAACGAGCTTTCTTCTGCTGCCATTCAAAGGGCCCTGGATGCGTTAAAGACGTGCCGCAAAAAAATAGACTTCCACGGTGTTACACATGTGCGGGCTGTTGCGACTGAGGCTTGCAGGCGTGCCACCAATGGCCATATTTTGGTTGAACGTGCCAAAGAAGAGCTGGGCCTTGACATTGAGATCATCGAGGGAAAAGAAGAAGCCCGCCTGGCCCTAACAGGATGCGCTGCCATTTTGAACCCAAAGATCCCGTATGCCATTGTTTTTGATATTGGCGGCGGCAGTACGGAGGTTATTTGGTTACGCCTGTCTGGGAACCGCGGCCGGCCCGGTTACCCTATTCCGTTTGAGGTGATTGATTCTATTTCTCTGCCTTATGGCGTTGTGACCATCAGTGAATCTTATGCGCAATTTGCCGCAAGCCCCGAGATTCACAGAAACCTTAGGGACAGCGTATCCCATGAACTGGGCCGTTTTTCAGAACGCAATCAGATTCAGGGTCATATCAATGACGATTCTGTGCAGCTTGTTGGTTCCTCTGGAACGGTCACCACTTTGGCCGCCATTCAGGTGGGGCTTAAACAATACGAACGGCGCATGATCGACGGTCTTTTTATCAAGACGTCTCGCTTACACTTTATCAGTCAAAAAATCCTAGCCATGAGCATCCCGGAACGGGCGCAGCACGCATGCATTGGCGCAGGCCGTTCAGATCTGGTGGTTGTGGGTTCCGCCATTTTAGAGGGGATTTGCGATGCCCTGCCGATTCCCGAATTAAGGGTTGCCGATCGGGGCGTCAGAGAGGGCATTTTGTCCGAACTGCTGGTGAATTTGAGTTAGAGGATCATTTCTGAGTCTGGTTCCCCATCATCGATAATCTCAGTGATCTTGGCAGCAGCTGTGAATAATTCTTTCCATGCATTGTCTAGAATATCTTTAAAGTCGCTGTATAATTTTTTTTTGTCCTGGTCCTCAAATGAATCAGGATCGTGTTGTCTAAATAGATACTTTTTGCATTCCTCATTACTCTTTTCAACCGCTTGAGGCCAGTTTCTTATAAAGGTTCGGTTTCTTGAGGAGTCCCTTAAGATAAGTCGTAAATCTTCAATTTCTTGCAATTCCTGTTGAATCCAAAATTCCCTAAAAATACTATCGATCTTTTTCGAATCGCCAGTGATTTCCTTAATACTTTTTAAGTTTCTTTAGACGAGCTTTCTCAGTTTTCTTCATGGGTTTGTATAAATTTTGTACCTTTTCGAATTCATCATCAGAAATCTGTAAAGGGCGAATTTTTGGAGACGACGTAGCCGAGTAAATTTTTGGCGATGATGTAACAGAGGAAATTCGTGGTGACGACGTAGCCGAGTAAATTCCCAATGATGACGGCGACTCATCCGAGCTGTCATCTGAAAATGCAGAAAAATTAAAAATTATCAAAAATAAAGAAAATGGAAATATAAAAAAACGCATATACTGCCCTTACGCAAACTAAAACACACTATTAAATTACAGATAAAAGATTAACAAAATATTAAAAAACAACCATAGTCATATTACAGACCAAAATGGTTTGTGTAATCCAAAATGATCTGAATGCGGTATATTATTGTTTTTCAGAACGTAATTTTTCAATTTTCTGCTGAGTCTGTGTTTTTAAGTCAGAATCAGGCAATTTTTCAAGCGCATTGGCCGCCCAGATTAACTCATCCGGCGTAATGTCGCGATGATCAGTTGCCTGATTTAAGATTTCTAATGCCCGATCGTTTTCACCTGATTTTTGAAGCCTCTCGGCGGCCCAGCATAAACTACTCGGATTGAGGGTGTCTGCGTCTTTATGACCAAGTGCCTTGTTTACAAGTTCTAATGTCCTGGATGTTCCTAAACCCGATTTTTCAAGCGCATCGGCGGTCCAGATTAAATCATCCGGCGTAACCTCGGAATAGTCGATTGCCTTGTTAAGAAGGTCTATTGTCTTGCTTTTTCCTTTACCCAATTCTCCCAAGTTTCGGACAGCCCAGATTAAATCATCCGCATGAATGGTGGCTGCCTCTTCATGCTCAATTGCTCGGTTCCAGGCTGTTAATGCCAGATCGTTTTTATCCAATCGATTAAAGGCCACGGCTGCATCTGTTAATTGACGCACTGGGACATTATGATAGCCTATTAACTTCTGCCATGCTTCTAATTCCAAGTCAGGGTTACCCAGCTCTTTAAGCGCTATGGCCGCAATCATTAAATCATCCGGCCTTAAATCCTTAAGTTTCAATAACTTTTCCCCAATTCTTTTTACTAATGAGCCATCCTGTATTTTTAATTGTTTTACAGCTTGCAAAAACTTTATTAGTGTATAATGACCCGCCCCAGGATCATTCAGGATCTTTTCGCAGACTGCTTTGATCCAGCTCTCAGGTTTTTCTAATTTTTTACCAGCGTTTACGTAAAGCAGCCCAACCAGAACTGAATCAGGCTTACCTTCTATGTCAACGACATATTTTTCAATATCACCTGTTATATTAACTTCAATTGTGGATATCAATTTCAGGTTTTGTTCAGCAGTGCCTATTTTAAGACGCGCAAGAATCTGAAGGCATTTTCTTTCATAGGCCGACAGATGATGAGATGTTTCGTTAAGTGAATGACAAAATTCAAAAAACGATGTGTTAACATACTCTTCCTCCCCCTTAATAAATTCTTTATAAGCCTCAGATTCTAAAAAGGTATTTAAGGGCGCATCTTTGGTCTTTGCAACCTTTGTCAGCGTCTGAATCAGTGTCTCAACAAGGGGGGGCCTCTTTGCCGATTCAAATATGGGGCCCAACAGCCATTCTAAATCGTCCTTCCACTCGTCGTGATGAATAAGCAGGATATTAGGTTTTATATTTGGCAGATAAAGACGATCACCTGCTTTTAATGAAAAACTGGCCCCGTCGACCACAGCTATGGCCGCCAAATGGCTGCGAAGAAGCTCCGGATCCGTTTGCGTACCCTTAGCAATTTCAAGCAATAAATCTTCAGATAAGACGCCTGTTGAATATGTATGCTCCCCGAGGTAGACGGCCATTAAATTCAGCGAAGAAGGAATCATTTGACGTGTCCTGTGTATGGACCGAATAATTGTTTCTCTCTCCTGTTCTGTAGCTGGGGTAGAGGAAATGCCATATTTACCACCGATAGTGGCAGAAATCTCATCGGCACACTTATACAATTCCTTGCATGACTCTTTATCCTTGACCTGTTGCAATAGCTTATCTCTTTTTGTCTCAAGCTGTTCAAGCCAAGCCATACAGGACATATTTTGGGGCTTTTCCAATGCCGCAGACGCATCGCTTGCTGCCGCCGCGGCATAAGCGCCCCCAACTGACCAAACAAAAAGCACACACAGGTAAAAAAAGTTTTTTTTCATCGAACAACAATCCAAGTCTTGGAAGAAATTACCCTTAATATACAATGAAACATCTTAAAGTAAATTTAATAAAGAGAATTCAGTCAGTTGATTCTTGTGTAAAGGAAAACGTATGACTGAAACACGCCGTTTTAAAACGCTTGTCTAATGCTTTAAGGTTGGGGCAATTGATACTTAAACCCCGCACCCACCGTCGTCACAAGGAGCCGGAGGGGAATTATGCATCCATCGCATCATCGATATACAAAGTAATCTGTTGATTACCAAGCCATGTGTTTAGGTGAATTGTTCCGGCGACTTGAATAAGCCGCTTTTCAAGGAAAGCTTTTTGAAGATAATCTCCCAAAAGGGTGTCCTTTGACCGAAAGGCCATGGCTTTCAGGCGATTGCCTGATTGGTCTGTGATTTGACACCGCAAATGATTTTCACCAACCGTATCTAAATACCCTATGTTTACGGGGCTAAACGCAAATCGGGGGGACGCATTTCCCTGGCCATAGGGTTCCAACCGCTGCAATACCTCCAGAAATTCAGGCGTCAGGCCACCCACCGACAGGTAACCGTCCAGGCGCAAGGTCGGCGCGTAATTTTGTAAATGTTTGCCCAGGTGTTGATTCAAAAAATCATAAAAAGCATCATATTTGCTTTTATGAACGCTAAACCCAGCGGCCATGGCGTGCCCACCGCCTTTTTCCAGCAAGTCTTGGTGAACGGCCACGTGCATGGCGGTGCCAAGACACACGCCACTGACGGATCGCCCTGACCCCTTGCCATGGTCGCCATCAAACCCCACAACACAGGCTGGGCGGTTGTATCGTTCTTTCAAACGACTTGCCACAATACCAATCACGCCGGGGTGCCATCCTTGGCCGCTTACCAACAAAACGGGATTCTTTACCAGATCAAGGGCTTCAACTTGTTCGATGGCTTGTTCCAACACGCCTTTTTCGATGGCTTGGCGTTCCAGATTAAGGGCGTGCAATTGACTGGCCAGATCTTTGCTTTGCAGACCATCCACACTGGTTAACAAACGGCTGCCTAAATCAGACTTTCCAACGCGCCCGCCGGCATTGATACGGGGGCCCAAAACGAACCCTAAGTGATAGGTTGTCATCGCCTCGCCCACACCCGCCACATCGGCCAAAACTCTTAGGCCCAGATTTTGCCGCTGATGCAGAACCTTTAACCCTTGGGTCACAAACCCTCTATTCAGGCCGGTTAACGGCATCACATCGCACACGGTTGCCAAGGCGACCAAATCAAGAAATTGCAATAAATTGGGCTCAGCTACGCTATTTTCAACAAACCAATTTTGTTGACGTAAAGCACGCTGCAAAGCGACCAAAAACAAATAGGTGACCCCAGCTGCACATAAGTGCCCAAGCTGGGCTGTTGTGGCCGCATCCTGATCCAGGCGATTGGGGTTCACCAGGGCCGCAACGGGGGGCAGTTTCGGCTCGGCCGTATGGTGGTCAAAAATGATCACATCCAGACCCAGATCCCGTGCACGGCTCAGCGGTTCAAAGGCGGTCGTGCCACAATCAACCATTAAAACAAGCTGCGCGCCCTTTTTGTGCAGGTCTTCCAGTGCCTGGGTGTTGGCACCATACCCTTCCTCGATACGGTCGGGAATATAAAGGTCAATAGGCCAATTAATGTGACGAAAATACTGCCGCAAAAGCGCAGAGGCGCAAGCCCCATCCACGTCGTAATCGCCATACACCACGATCTTTTGACGTTTGACAAGGGCATCAATCACTCGGTCTACCGCCTTGGCCATATCCAATAAACAAGATGGATCCGGCATCAACGTCATCAACTTTGGCCGCAGGTAACTTTCAGCTGTCTCCAGGGTAATACCCCGGTTAACCAATAGACGGCAGATAATATCGGGAAGCTGATAACGTTGGGTAAGAGCCATAATCAACCGCTCATCACCCTTAGGTAACTCCCACTTTTTACCAGTGGCAGATAGGAAAGGATCGTTCGCCATCTATTTCAAAATTTCCCGTTTACCCACATGGTTGGCAGCACTAATCACGCCCGCCTTTTCCATTTGGTCAACGATGCGGGCAGCGCGATTATAGCCTATTTGTAAATGGCGTTGAATGAAACTGGTCGACACTTTCCCCTCGCTTAGGACTAAATCCATCGCCTGACGATACAAGTCATTGCCACCGCCTTTATCATCCCCCTCACCAGATTCAGTGGCACCCTCTTCGTCTTCGGTAATGCTTTCCAAATAGCTTGGCTCGCCCTGTAATTTCAAGAATTTGACAATCCGTTCAACTTCTTCATCTCTGATAAAGGGGCCATGGACGCGACTAATGCGCCCCCCACCGGCCATGTAGAGCATATCCCCTTGGCCCAATAATTGTTCCGCCCCTTGTTCGCCCAAAATGGTGCGGCTGTCAATCTTGGATGTAACTTGAAAACTGATGCGGGTTGGAAAGTTCGCCTTAATGGTCCCTGTGATCACATCGACCGAGGGGCGTTGGGTTGCCATAATCAGATGAATTCCCGCAGCACGGGCCATCTGGGCCAATCGCTGTACGGCCATTTCAATTTCCTTACCAGCCACCAACATCAAGTCGGCCATTTCATCGACCACAACAACAATATAGGGGAGGGGCGCAAAATCCAGAGGTTGGTTTTCAAAGGTTGGTTTGCCTGAATCAGGATCAAAACCTGTTTGCACCCGCCGCATTAACAGCTCGCCATTCTTGCGTGCCTCTGCCAGGCGGGCGTTAAAACCATCCACATTGCGCACACTTAATTTTGCCATGGCGCGATAGCGATTTTCCATTTCCTTCACCGCCCATTTCAGCGCCACGACGGCTTTCTTAGCATCGGTCACTACAGGCGTTAACAGGTGGGGAATATCGTCATAAATGGACAACTCCAACATCTTCGGATCAATCATGATGAACTTGCAGCGCTCTGGCGAAAACTTATACAACAACGACAAAATCATCGTGTTGATCGACACTGACTTACCTGACCCCGTGGTTCCCGCCACCAATAAATGCGGCATGCGGGTCAGGTCAGCAATGCTGGGTTGACCGCCAATGTCTTTACCCAATATCAACGGCAGCCCTTTGTCCAACTGTTGGTATTCGGGGCTTGATAACAATTCGCGCAAATAAACCGTTTGGCGATACGGATTTGGCAATTCAATACCAATAACATTTTGGCCGGGAATGACAGCAATGCGAACCGACAGCGCACTCATCGAACGGGCAATATCATCTGCCAACCCAATAACTCGGGATGTCTTAATGCCGGCCGCTGGCTTTAATTCGTACATGGTTACCACGGGCCCGGGGCGGATATTGACAATTTCCCCGCGAATACCAAATTCTTCCAAAACCGAATGCAACTGCTTGGACGCACTCTCCAAACTTTCTTGGCTTAGCATCTTAACGTTTTTTGTATTTGAACTGGTTGGATCCAACAGATCCAACGTGGGCAGCTGGTATTCGTCAGAATGCCCGCGACTAGCCAAGATTTCCTCGGCCGACGGTGCCGCTGAAACCTTTTTGCGGAGCGGCTTTACTGGCTGTGGAACCTCTTCATCAAATGCAACGTCATCCACAAATTCATCCAGTGGTTCTTCCTCTGAAAAAGAGGGAATTGGCTGAATAAATCTAGACTCGGCTGTTTCAAGGCCTTTTAACCAAGGTGGCAGGGTTTGAGAACTTTTTTTGATCAACACATCACTTTTTTTGACCCAATTTGTTTTAAGTACCGTACGCCCGACAAAGTTGCTGATTTTTTGAACTCCGCGGATAACCATATGCACAAAACCCCTTAGGCTTGTCCATGAAAGGCCGGCCGCATACCACGCCAGCGCTAAGGACATAAACCCCACCGCCCATAAAAAGGGTTTAAAAAAAGCCAGAACCGACCAGGCACGAAACAACGATTGCAGAGCATTGACCAACAGGCACCCCAAAGCCCCGCCAGCATGGATGATTTTCCAGCTTTTCCAGGTGAACCACCCATTCAAAAAAATGCTAAAACTAATAACAGCGATCAACCCGTTTAAAATGCGAAAGGAAGGAATCGTGAAGTCAGGTTGCCGCCAAAATTTCCATCCCCAACACGCAATAATGAAAAAGGCCAAAAGCCCGGAATAGCCGAATAATTGGGTAATGACATCTGCAACAAGCGCCCCCCCTTGGCCCAGCCAATTGGTAATAGTGCCGGAGTCTGTAGCTGTGTTTAAAGACGGATCCTTTGGGTTATAGCCCAGAAAACAAACCAAGCTGACGACTGTGGCTACCAACAGACACAGTCCCACCAGCTGCTTAAAACTTTTTTTAAGAAAAGCTTTAGCAGCGTTGGGCAAAAACTGACGAGAGGAACCAAAAATCATCAAACGAAATACTATAACAGAATGTGTGATCGTTATAGCACAGGCTACGGGTGGATGAAAGGTTGGGAATTTTTATGTTTCAGGAGCCCAAGGCCGGTGAAAGCCCCCCTCAATATCGCAACAACTCGTTCAAACTAGTTTTGCTGCGGGTTTGGGCATCGACCTTTTTAACAATAACGGCGCACGCCAAATGCGGCCCTTGTGGATTCGATGACGGTAAAGTTCCAGGAACTACGACCGAATAAGCCGGCACCCGCCCTTGAAAGACCTCGCCACTTTGACGATCAACAATCTTGGTCGAGGCGCCAAGGAAGACGCCCATGGAAATAACGGCGCCTTGCTCGACAATGACCCCCTCAGCAACCTCGCTTCGGGCGCCTATAAAGCAATCGTCCTCAATAATCACTGGGTTCGCCTGCAACGGCTCCAGCACCCCACCGATACCCACACCGCCCGATATATGGCAATTCTTTCCAATCTGGGCACAGGACCCAATCGTTGACCAGGTATCAACCATAGTGCCCTGGCCCACGTGCGCCCCCACATTAACAAAAGACGGCATTAATACCACGTCAGGCCCGATGTAGGCAGATTCGCGAACAACAGCGCCCGGCACAACTCTGATGTTTCCCTGTTCAAAATGATCTTGTTCCCAGCCTTCAAACTTTAAAGGTACCTTGTCGTACCAGTGGCGATCGGCCCCCTTGATTTGGTTGGGACGAACACGAAAAGATAATAGCACTGCTTTTTTTAACCATTGGTGCACCTGCCATTGGCCGTCAATCTTCTCAGCAATCTTAAGATGTCCTTGGCCCAGGGAATCCAAAATATCTTGAATGGCTTGACTTAAAACGGACGTTACTTGAAGGCCAGTTCTTTCGTCCCAAGCCTTTTCAATAAGAGATTGGTGTTTTTGGTGCATTGATAAATGTTCCTAACGGGTTTTTAGAAGCCAATCATAGGAGTTCATCGCAATAGCGGCAAGGCTTGAAAGATACATACAAAAATTAACCTTCTGTTAACTTTATTTATGCAAAAATTATCTTAAAGAAAAAGTAATTTTAGTAAATATTTTATATATGACTTATATCCGTAAGATTTTTCTTAAAAGCTGTTTGTTACTGCTCACGGCTTCTTATAGCCAAAGTGCTTTTTGCGCGCCTACAGAGGGAGTCGCGGTGGATCTGGACGGTAATGGCACTCCAGACTTCGTGATTACAGATACAGTGATCGATAGCAATGGGGATCGCATCATGATTCCTTATGGATCTACATGATTCCTTATGGATCTAGTGGCTATGACCCCTATGCCTATTATGTTGATGTTAAACATCCAGGCTATGCAGATACCTATGAGTATCGTTACTTTGACCAAAGTCTTAATGAAGGACATGGAGGCTACGTCATTACACCTATTATACCTACCACCCCCGTTTCAACCAGTTCCACTGCAGACGATCTTGCAAACGCGCTTATCGATGCCAGGGAACAGGCCTCAGGCGATGGTGCTGGGAACGCGGCAGAAGATAACCAAGCCCAAACCACCACTCGTGGCAGCGATGACGACTTTCGTTCCTCTCAAAAATTCAGTAATTTCAAAAAAATCCAGAACTTCACTTCTATTCTTCCGGAATCTTTACGACCTTTAAAAGATGTTCGGAACTTGCAAACTGTGACCCCTTACCAGCAAGAATGCAGCAAATTGGAAGATATTCTAGAAACATTATCAAAAAATGGCCCGCTATCTTTGCCTATGGACGACAAGAAAGGCGATGAAAAAAGAGTCTGGGTCAGCCCGTTTTACAGCTTTGGACGTCAACAAACAGCCTTTTCAAAAGTTGGTAATAGAAGTTGGCTTTCAGGTGCCCTCATAGGGGCGGAATACAGAAATTTAAAGAGACAATTGACTATAGGACTAATGAGTGGTCTTAACTATGGCCGCAAGGAAGAATTGGGTAATACGAAATCATTCACCAAGACAAAAGGCATGACATTTGGTGGGTATCACTCGATGACATTTTTTGAAGGTGCGCGCTACGATATTATGGCGTCGCGTACGCTTTCTTTCCAAGATAACCAACGTCATCAACTGACCGCCGGCGGTGCAGATTATTACGCCCTTTCAGATCACAAAATGTACACAGACGTTGTTGATACCAAGCTGACCTATTTATTTATCGTGAATGAAATGTGGTCCGTTAGACCAAGCTTTGGTAACACATACATTCGAAGCAAATCAGGCAGCTATTCAGAGAAAGGGGCTGGGATTTACAACCTTAATACCAGTTCCATAACGTCCACTTCCAATGAAGTCTATGGCGGTATTGGTGTTCGAGCCACATGGAGACCTGGTAATAAAAAGATTCGTCTAACTGGTGTATACGAGCGCGGCTATCAGTATGACAAATCAGGGTCACCAGTTGTTGTAAATGTGAATATACCGGGGGCAGCGCCGATTGTAACCAACCAAGCGGGCAGCAAAACAAAGACACATTACTTTTCTGTGAATGCGTCCTACTACGATGGTGACACCAAGCTGAAGTTTTTTGCCGGCTATACCGGATCTTATCAGCAAACTCAAAAAAATCACTCGTTCATCATAAAAGCTGAATATCGATTCTAAATTAAGGAGTTAAACGTGTTCGTGCAAACCGTAATTGTTTCTCTTTTAATGGTGTCCGCCCTCATGTGGGACGTCCGGGCATCTGATGCACAGATTGTTGAGAACAATCGTCTGTTACAAAAATCCAAACCAAAAAGCATTAAACTGTTTAACCAAACATCTGCGGTGGCATCAATTGATGTGGCATTTAGACAGACTGTGTCCTTAGAACTGGAAGCTGACGAGGAGGAGGAGGTGGCGTTACTTATTCCGCAAGTTAACCACACTTACGCAATAATCGAAGGCTTTGACGCACAAGACTTTCCGATTATCAAAAGTCAGGTTTCTCAGTACTCAATGGTATTGAAAAAAAACCAGCCAAACACAGCGTGGCTTATTAGAACGTTTGAGATTAAACCAGGCGAAGAACTACCCATCCCCATGCACACGGAAGCGACCATCTCTGATCTACGACTGCGCACCGAGAATATTTTTGTAAATTTCAAACCTTTAATCGAAGCGGTTGCTTTCTCCATTGACTCCACATCGCAACGATCCTTTCCCAAACCCTTGGGGGCTGCAAATTTTATCAAACTATCAACGGCTCGAAAATCATCTGAACTCGCAGCTCACACCTTAGGTTTTAAGAATGATTTATGCCCCGCAGAGGGTTTTTCTGCCGAAGGTTTTGCACAAAAATTACAGGCTCTTTATAACGCGAATGCCCAATTCTTAACAAATACGTCACCCACAGCAACGCCCAGAATACCGTTGATTACCCATACCATATGGCCATCGTCTGAGGCTTTTCCAAATCAATATGCCACATGGCTAGAGACAACAATCAAAAGTTGCAAAGCTGAAAAAGGCTGGGAGCATTTTGTTTGGGTCACGGATAAACATGCCTTTGATGGATTGTCTGATGACTTAAAAAAACACCTGACTTTTAAGGATATCCTGGGTTTTTCATCCCCCCTTCAGTCACACATTGAAAAATTAATTGCGGCTGACCATCCTCACTTGGTATCTAAAATCTTTAGACATTTGGCTCTGCAGCAGTATGGGGGAGTCTTTAGAGGCACAGACACCGAAGTTGTCCACAGCCTAATCCCTTATCATCAGGCTTTTGATTTTTACATAGGTCTTGATGGTTTTAGCGGTGTGACTCCTGCTAGTGGTTTGATAGCAGCGACTCCTAATCACCCTATTTCAGCCGAGATTCTATCCATTATCCAAAGAAACCTTACGCCTTCAAAGGCTCCAACTTATTTAAAATCTGTTGAAGGTAATAAGCTTTTCCACGCTTTGTTGGGGTTTGGGTATGGCCCCATTAGTATCGCCCTGATGACAAAATCCGGTCAGGTCGGCAAACGCGATATGATTTTACCTCCTCGGATTTTTTCACCCCAAAGGAATGCGACAGACATCCTGAACTGGGATAATCCTCGTATGCAGTGGGGTCTGGATACGATGGCCATTCACTATTATCACCGCACTTGGGCGAAATAGGGATGGCTAAAATCTGGGCCTTTTTCCTGATTGCCTTGTGTTTAGGAATCAACGCCGCCGACTCCTCGCACAGTCAGTTTGATTTCGAATGCGACCAGACGACCAGCATTAGTAAACTGTTATCAGGTTCCTCTTTAAAAAAAGTTACCCTTACCAATGATTTAGACAGCCCCGTCAAGTTGTTGGTGGTATCACAGCTTGTTATAAAAACGACCCCGGGCATTCCTCACCGGATTAATGCCCCAGATGGGTGGAATTTAATTACCTGGAATACCCTGGATGAAAAATGTTTTCCAGTTGTCATCAGCCAGGTAAAACACCTTCGTTTGCTGAATTATGCAGGTACGCCAGCGGTGGTTCACGCTGTGCAGGCCATAACTTTGGGATCGAAGAAAACAGAAATATTAACAACACCAGAGCATTATTCTTTTAGCCATTTGGCCAATGCACCAGACGAGCAAGGATTCATTAATATCGATACCTTGGAGGAGGATTTAAAACTTATCATACAGCCAACGTGTCGATCATTTTGGGCCTCCTCGGCAAGGGATTATGACTTTTTAAGGTGTGCTTTCCAAGGCGACGTGGGTTGGCCTTTTTTGACAGACTTTAGAGATAAAATCCTCCCCCAAGCCGGCATAGCCCCGACGGCATTTTACCAAAAGATTTCTGATTGTTATATCGATTACCAGCAATTGATTGAACACGAAAAGCCCACCCGAAACCCTAAGATTCCTTTAACCATTCACACCATTTGGTTAAGTGATGAAAGTAAACCAGTCGAACCAAAATCCGAATACAGCGATTGGTTGGCTGAAACGATGCAGGTTTGTCAGCCTGAACAAGGATGGAAATATATTTTGTGGGTCAATTGTCCAAATATGACGGTTGCCAAACATCCCCTGGCAGGCATGGCTAATAGGGCGCTGGCAGACAGACTTGAACGGTTTATAGAGGTCAAACATGTCAACTCGCTTCCTAAAAACACTCAATGGTTCAAAATTTTCGAATCCTTCATGAGGCAAAAAAATTATGGGGCAGCCTCTGACACCCTACGTCTGATAATTTTAAAAGGAACAGGGGGTGTTTATCGGGATACCGATTTTAAGTTCACCCAATCGCCATGGCGATTGCACTGAAAATTAGTTTAGTATTCTAAAAATTATTTCCTAATTTTTTATTCGGCTTTTCTGCTGTTCTATCCGTTGTTATTATTCTTTTTTCTCAATAAAGAAAAAGGAAACAGGGATGCAGTTATCAGATACTTTCCTCAAACATTTTGAACCTCTTGCCGATCCTCGTATTGATAACCACAACAAGCTTCACAAATTGCACGATATCTTGGTAATAACAATATTGGCCACAATTTGTGGCGCTGATAACTGGGTTGATATTAGTGAATTTGGCAAAGCCAAATACGATTGGTTATCAACATTTCTCGAGCTGCCTAATGGTGTGCCATCTCATGATACTTTTGGCCGTGTGTTTTCCATACTTGACCCAGAGCAATTTGAATCCTGCTTTTATGCATGGATCAAGTCACTCTCTATCGATGTTAATTCTGAGATTATTGCTATTGATGGAAAAACGCTACGGGGTTCTGGCAACAGAAGAAAAGAGAAAAAAGCCCTACACATTGTAAGTGCCTGGGCAAGCAATCAAAGTCTTCTTTTAGGGCAAGTTAAAACGGATGAAAAATCCAATGAAATTACAGCCATTCCAAAATTACTCAAGATGATTGATGTTACTGGTAGTACAGTCACCATTGACGCCATGGGTTGTCAGCAGTCAATTGCTGAAGAGATCTTAATTCAAGGTGCAGACTACGTATTAGCTCTAAAAGATAATCAACCGAAGCTTCATGAAATGGTCAAGGCAATTTTCCATATAGGAGAATCACGTCAGTACAAGAAGATGCTTAATCGACGGAAAGTAGAGAAGATCCATGATCATGGTCGCATAGAAACACGTCGCTATACATTAGTATCAGCACGCGATCCGGCAGTATTTCAACTTCGTTGGCCTGGGTTAAAGGGTGTTGGCATGCTTGAAACAACACGCACAACTAATAATCAGGTTGAGCGTAGTACCCGCTACTTTCTAACAAGTTTAGCCTATGAAAATATTGATCAGTTTATGGTTGCTGTCAGAAAACACTGGAACATAGAAATTAACCTGCACTGGTCTTTGGATGTAGGTTTTAGGGAAGACCATAACCAGGTGCATGTTGGCCACGCGGCCAAGAATTTGGCTGTCATGAGACGTATTGCTTTGAATCTACTCAAGCAAGAAAAAACGAATAAACGAGGGGTGAGCTGTCGACGGAAGGTAGCAGGCTGGGACAACAAATACTTATTGAAAATTCTAACCGCTGACCACAATTTAAAGCGCGTTTGAGCGGATTGACTGATATAAACGGTAAGTCTTTTAAAGGGGAGGATAGTGTCTAAAAATAAAAAAAACAGGAAGTAGATCTCTCAAAACCTACAAAATCAAATCAATCTACAAAAGTTTGGGAAATAGCAGAAACCGTAATTTTAAAAACTAGGCTGAGGAGATGTCAGTGCAATCGCCATGACCCAATCGCCCCTGGTTTTAAACAAGCTGCTTGATTTTTACAGCGGCATGGAAAGCCCTCAAGCGATTGCAGCCTGTAACGCCATGATCGCCTGCAAACCGAATCACCCGGTTATCGATGAAGCCCTTGACTTGATTGTTAAGGGGGCAAGCTCTGAAACCTGCCCAGATTTCCTTCGTCCGTATACCAAAATGGTTTATCGAACTTTGTTGCATACAGGACCTATGATGTTCGGCATGGCTTTTTATAACGGGGCCAAACGGGGTGGCAATCGTGACGTTTTATTTCCCCCCGACTTCTTTTTTGGACCAGCGAAAAACACAACAGGCTCTCATTACAAATGGCCCCTGCAGACAGCGGGCATTCATTATCATGAACAATCTTGGTGTTGAGAAGGTAAAATCAGCTACTCCCAATGATGAGTAAGGGTTTGATGGTTCTCACTGGATGTAAAAGACAAGTTAGGTCCAGGCATCCAAAGAATCTTACCCAAAGAATCTATTCTAATATATTTGTAATTCACCTTTTGACCTGGCGCTAAATTAATGCTGCCAGTCCAGGTTGATGTGGGGCTGCCATCATTAGGACGAGATAATGGCAAAGCTTGGTTGGTCTGCCAGCCAAGCCCCCCCCCCCATTTCGGTAAATCACCCACAACAAAAATATTCTGCCCCCCCAATGTCGTGGCAATAACAGAAAATGTAATTGTGTAGATGGTTCCAACCTGAGACACGGAAAAAAAATCACTACAAGTAAAGTTATCGTAAATCGAATAATTGATATAGTCATAAGGCAAATAGCAATAGCCCTTGTCACCGGTCACTGTTCCCCAAGAATTTCGGGCTGTAAACTGACTCTTATCGTCATCGTATCCCACCAGCATAAGCGCATGAGGTCCATAATATGAATCAGCAACAAATTCGCCCTCCGACACCACCACGGGGGCCCCAGGCAGGGGCACAACCCCTGCTTTTTCACTCTCGTCATTATTCCAAAAGGAGTAATTTATACTCAGCCTCATAAGAACAGGGTGATTTTGATGTAAATGCGTTTTAATAGCCTTCAATAAATTATCGTCAGTGGGTCTGGGGGCGTCTAACTGATCGTAAGCCAAAGCCACATTACTAAGTGCGGTTTTATAACAGGCATCGTTCGGCTGTTGAGAAAAAAAAACGGGATCTGGAAGTGGATCGTATTTAGAGTAAGCATAGGGATCGCTGTAAGGCCAGGTTGTCTCTGAGCAAGCCCCAAATTCTGCAACAGCATAGACAGCAGCGTAAACTTCCGCCCCCGTATCCTGACTCATATCCAATCCCAAGTGCTTTCTTTCGTTATAATAAATAAATAAACGGGATGGTGGATAGTTCTGTAACCCTTGCAAGATGCGCAGGTATTGCAAAGCCCCCGCTGCAGCATTGGCGGTGCAGGACCCAACTTCGCCTTGGTCGTATACAGAAAAAATTTCTGCGGCCTTTTCGATGCCCCCAATAGCAGTGCGCATGTCATAAGAGGTCGGAAGCGTTTCTGTTGAGGCGTGCAGGGTCTGTGAAACAGCCTTACCCCTTTTCGCCGCTGGATGAACCAACAACTTTTCAAGCATTTGGCGTGAGGGAAGATCATAACCCTGGTTACACTTGGGTTGCATAGACAGATTTTGAAAAGCTTGCCCATCATCTGCCGCTGAAAGTTCCCCTGAAGAAGAAAGTGCTGTTAATATCAAGAATATAAAAATTGGAAAATACTTGGTTAAAAAATCAAACATAATGAATAAATTTCAATATACGAATTTAATTATAGACGATATCATCTACTTCATTAATTTTTTATTAAGCAGAAAGAAATCCTATCTATTTCAGCTTATAATACCATGATTTATTAATTGCACTATTAATTATTTGTTAATATTCTTCGCTTATAAAATAAATAATATATATTTTTATTTGGTGAGTTATGCGTTTTTGTTATTTTTATTTGGGTTTGTGTCTTGGGGTTTCCAGTGCGTGGGCCAGTAATGTGCAGTTGGACAGCGGTAATTCTTACAAAAATATTCGTGCTGCTCTTGACAAGATCCCTGCTGCTAATAAAACCAATCCTCACACCCTTAAGTTTGTGACAGCAGCAGTTGACGACGATGAAAACAACAACTCGGCAGGACAAGGTCCATCTGTCGTAGATATATCCGACTTCGGTTCACTTACCATTGAAGGGGTGAATTCCGGGATAACAACAATAAGCGGAGGAGGAGCAAGCCTATTTTATAGCTCTTCAGACAAAAATCTGACCCTTAAGGGGCTGACTATTCAAAGTTTTGCTTCTATCAACTGGACTAGATCCAATGGATCCGGCGGGGCTATAGGCTTGGCTGATGGGAAGAGTCTGACTCTGAACGCCACTGGACCTGTGACCTTTGATGGGCATCATGCCGACTCAAGTGGGGGTGCCATCTCTGCCTCCAGCGTGACGATCAGTGGCGTTGGACCTGTGGTCTTTTCTAACAACAACAGCACTTACAGTGACGCTGGAGCTGTTGGTGGAGCTATTGCTGGTTTCAACACTCTAAACGTCTCTGGTGATGTGACATTCACGAATAACACGGCCAATAAAGGAGGCGCCATTTTTTCTGCCGCACAAATAGACTTGACTGACACCCACTTTACAGGGAATGGGGCTACTTACGAAGGTGGGGCTATATATCTTGCTAGTCAGCCTATACAACATGCTAATGGTCAGATTACATATTCTGATAACAGTAACGTTAACTTCACGGTCACGGCTGGAAAAAAAATTACGCTGAATCCAGATGCAAGGAATAGTAACACCGGCGCACTGCGAACAAGCAACAATAATGACATCGCTTGTGCATACATTAATGACACTGGTGCGACTAGGCGCATCTTCACAAAGAAGGGGCCGGGGACGTTGGTGCTGAATACCAACAATGGAAACTGGAGAGGAAGAACGGTTGTTGAAGCGGGGGAATTCATTATTGGCGTAACAAGTAACAATAGCGATGCCGTTTGGGGAACGAAAACCAGTAATCCTGGGACATCCATTACTGTAAAGGCTAATGCCACCATAGGGGGATACGGCACTATTAACGGCGGCAGTCTAACCTTTGAGGCAGACAGTATCTGGCGTTTATTCCCGACTGGTTCTGGATTTAATTTAGCAGGTGGAGGTTCTGGCACCATTACCTTTGATGCTGGCATGAAGGTTCAGCTTGGCACTTTGCCAACAGATTCCTTTGCACCTGATGGTTACATTGTTGCAAAATGTCGTGGTTTAACAGGCAGCCCTGACCCATTAGCCCCCCTTAATCAGCAACTGGATCAGTACAATCTTGAGCTTACGTATTCATACCCTGAACTTGGCCTTAAGAAAAAGCCGAAGACGAATATCTTTACATTTGTGGTGCCAGCAAAATATCCCGATTCAGGACAATGGCTTACGGACTATAATCAGGGCCTTATGATTCGGTATGGTGCGCCAAGAGTAGGGGGGAACCAAAACTTTTTTACAGGTGAAACCCCCGAGATTGCCTTAAAAAATGATAAGCTAGAATCCCTTTTAAAAGCCGATAACACAATCAGTTCTGGTGATACAACAGTGACACCATCATGGTCTTGGATAGGGTCTGTGGCGTTACCAGTTGGACAGACTTACGCATGGCAACTGCGGAGAACGACCAATTATGGGGGATTATCATCTAATGGTTGGATAGCTCAAGGCACAAACCTAAGCACGGACCCGACTCATCTGAACACAATATTGCAAATTACCCCAGGAGAAGGCGGGGAATATTGATGAAAGGAAGCTTTGGCAATCGCCCTACTTCCCCCTTTCCTGGCGCATTTCTTTTTCGTCCAAATCATAGGGGTCATCGCTAAATAAGCCCTGACCGTTTTCATCAACCCAAACGGTTATATAGGTGAAATAAACAGGAAGGGGCTTCTCTAAACCATATGTTTTGGTTTGCCCCCCTTCTATTGTTTCTTCGAATTCCTTGGCACTTTTCAAATCGGTTTTGCTTAAAGCCCAAAGTGCCAGGTCCAGGGGTTTTGAAAGACGGATGCACCCCGACGAAAAGGCTCTGGGACATTTTTGAAACAATTCCTTTTGGGGCGTGTCATGCATGTAAATGGCTTGTGTGCCTTCCAAATGGAATTTGATTCTGCCCAGGGCATTATGCGAACCGGGCAATTGGCGAATGCGATAAGGCAAATAGCCGTCTGAAATTTGATCCCAATCCACCGTATGCGGACTGACCAGTTCCCCATCTTGATCGGCCACAACATAAAAGTTGCGCGTCAAATAATTGGGGTCCTTTTGAATCTTCTTTAGTTTATCTTTGAAAAAAATACTGTCAGGCATATACCAGGCGGGATTCAAAACCACCCTGGTCAGGGTCGTGCTAAAAAGGGGCGTGGCTCGGCTTTTCATGCCCACAATAATGTCTTGCTTCAGAATAGATTGGCCCCCCTCCATAGCTTCTGCATGATACGTTGGGACGTTCACAATAACGCACCGACCATTCAGCAGCGGGGACAGCTTTTTCCATCGCTTAAGGTTCAGCTTAATTTTACGAATACGGTCCGTAACCGTCATGTTTAAAGCCCGACACGTCGCCTTTCCGATCACGCCATCAGGTTTCAGAAAATGCTGCTTTTGAAAGCGAATAATGGCCTGTTCTAAATCGTCATCAAAATCAAAGCTGGTTCCTAAATCAGGGTCCTTCAGTTGTTTTTTGACTGTTCGCACTATCGGATCGCTGTCACCTTTTTTAAAGGCATACTGGGTGCAAGTCCACTCCGGATAAGGATTTTTAGCCTCCTTTTCATAGTCTTCCAAAAGGCCCTCAAGCGCCTGAATTTGCGGAACCAGCGGGCTTGGAGGGCTGATCCCTTCGTTGGCAGAGCCAAGCCGCGTCGCTGTCATACAACAGAAAAAAATAGGCGTTAAAAAGCGACCAAACGAAAACATTCTGTTCATCATATTCTAAGGTGGTATTGCTACTACAGCATACACTTCCTTAACGAAGAATGAAGCAGGCCGTTTTCGCCACAGATTCACCCTGTACCCATTTCAAATGATTTCGCGGGATCCTATTTCGGCGAATGGGCTTCGTCTGGGGCTAAGATTCCAACTTATAACGTGACAGCGAACGCCAGTGTTCTTTTAGCATATTCATGCCCGTAGTATTATAATTCTCTTCGTCCGAGTTCTGGGAGAATTGATATTTTCTATATAAATTATTATCTCCAATTTTTTCTAATGAATTCGTTGTCAAATAATCCATCCATTCGAGATTATTCCATCCTCCCCACCTCCAAAAAATTCCAACCGGCACCGTGCTTGGCCAGTTACTCATGATTCCTTTAAAATGACCAGCTGTTGTCGTCAGTTCTTTTTCAATTAAAAACCTTGGAGCTATCCATATCTCTATCTTGTCGGCGTTTTCTGGATTCTTTTCCTTAGGGTATCCCGTCGCTATACTCAAGTATTGTCCAGTATCATCATACCCAGATAAATCAAATGTCCCCTCTAACGGGTTCCGTAACTCTTTTATCGGCAGTACTATCTTCCCGACATCACTCTCCTTCTTCGGGCAATAAACCAATTTTACCTTTAAAAATCTTTGATAATCTGCTTCATAACTTGATGACGCTGACGACGAGGCCCTGCAACAATCGCCAATCATTCCAACTGTTAACGCAAGGACACATAACGCCACTATTTTGTTCATTTCCATTCCCCTTATTGTTATCACTTTTTATGCCAGCAAATTTAAGGAAAAAACAACTAAAAGTTGAAAATTTAAAATTATTCTTATTTTAAAATTCTTGATGGCATGATAAGCGAACATGTTTTAGGGTCGCATAGTCCTAGAACTCTTTGAGCAGACCTAAATTCTTGTTTTGGCCCATCTGCCGATGATGTAAAAGCTGAATTAATTAAGCTGTTTTTCACTGTAAGCAAAAACCAGTTTATGGTAGCGTTATGGACACTTTATTAAGAGTTTTGTTTCCTTTCATGAAAAAATTGCCCTCAAAAAAAGATTTCTGGTTCCTTCCTTTAGGCGGGGCTGGCGAAATTGGTATGAATTTAAATTTGTATGGTCACGATCAGCAATGGTTGATGGTTGACCTTGGCATTACATTTCATGACCGTTTGGGCGTCGAGGTTCTAAGTCCTGATCCATCGGCCATTTTGCCATTTCAAAAAAATTTAAAGGGGTTGGTTTTGACCCATGCCCACGAAGATCATGTGGGTGCCATTCCTTACTTATGGCCTTACCTTCGGTGCCCTTTGTATGCAACACCCTTTACGGCCGCCATCATTCGCCAAAAAATTTCTGATAAGATTTGGGCTGACGAGGTTGAGATTATTGAGGTTCCCCTGTCAGGAACAGTTCAAATCGGCCATTTTAAGGTTGAATTTATCACCATTACCCATTCGATTGCTGAACCTAATGTTTTAGCCATCACAACACCCTTAGGGACGGTCATTCATACGGGCGACTGGAAAATTGATCCCCATCCTTTGGTTGGCGAGGCAACGAACTTCAAACGCCTTCAAGAATGGGGCGATCAGGGTGTTCTGGCCCTTGTTTGTGATTCGACCAATGCCTTAAGCGAGGGGTCATCGGGATCCGAACAGGACGTCAGGGATGAATTGAACCGACTGATTGGTGAGTTTCCCAACCATCGCGTAACGGTTGCGTGTTTTGCGTCTAACATTGCCCGGCTGGAAACGATTGGCCTGACGGCTGCTGCCCATGGACGCAAGGTTTGCCTGGTGGGTCGTTCTTTATATCGCATGGTCGCCGCCGCCCAATATGCTGGTTATTTGAACAACCTGCCTGGGTTCATAAGCGACCGCGAAGCCGTAGACATGCCACCAGAGAAGGTTTTGTTTATCACAACTGGCTCACAAGGCGAAGCCCGGTCGGGGTTGGCCCGCATTTCTAGCCTGCAGCATCCGGTTATTAAAATGGGCCCCCGCGACGTGGTATTTTTCTCATCACGTGTTATTCCAGGCAATGAACGTCATATTGGATCTTTGCAAAATCGTTTGGTCCAAAGTGGAGTTACTTTGATTACCGCCAACGATGAGGATATTCATGTCTCGGGCCATCCCGCCCGTGATGAGCTGAAGCAAATGTATCAATGGGTGCGCCCCCGTTCTGCCATTCCTGTACACGGCGAAGCCCGTCACCTGCACGCGCATGCGCAACTGGCCAAGGAGCAAGGAGTCAATGACGTCTTAGCCACCCAGAATGGCAGCTTGATTCAGCTGGGTGCCGAATCTGTGTCGGTGATTGAACAGGTTCAAACGGGGCGTTGGGCCCTGGATGGGGACCGTATGATTCCCATGGACAGCTTAGTTTTAAAACAACGCAATAAACTTTCTATGCAGGGCATTATCTTTATAACCGTGGGGATCAGTGCATTAGGCAGCAGAACACGATTACCTCAATTCACCTTGTTGGGGGTTTGTCAACCAGGCGAAGAAGAGCAAGACCTTAAGCGCGATCTTCAATGTTTGGTAAGGGATATGCCATCGGCTGACTTTATAAAGGATGAAACCAATTCGATGAACGACTTGCGGAAAGTTGTTAGGCAGCTTGTTAATCAACGACTTGGCAAAAAGCCCTTGGTAGAGATTCACATTGTGAAAGATTGATATACCCAATTCAGGTCATTTCGCCGGAATTCAGTCGCCCCTTGAAGACCTGTATTGTGCCCCCCTCGTCACCCATTGTCACCCCCGCGAAGGCGGGGGTCCAGTTGTATTGTTGTCTGGATTCCCGTCTGCACGGGAATGACATCCGAGGTGCTTATGTATGGGAAAAATCCCGCAAAATCATTTGAATGGGGTATACACATTTCACTTAATAAGAAAGCGACCCCATCACGGCAAGGAGCTATCGCTCCGTGGCCATCCATGTATTCTTCCTATAATGTAAATTTATTTCCAGCATATTGACGTTTTGTTAACCTTTATAAAATAGACTTTAATTAAAGATTACAGAAATCTTGTTATTGTTTAATTATTATAAGGAGCATAAACAATGTTAAAGAGTTTGAAATATATCGTAGCCATGGGGTTGATAGCCCTGGGTTATGCAGACAGCGCCAAGGCTGGGATGTTTGATAATATTAGCCGCCGGATGGGAGAGGCCGCAGGACCAGGTAGCGCTACTTGTACCAGAAGTGTCGCAACTGCCCAAAAAGCAAAAAATCCCAAAAACTATGCCTTTGCTATGCGATGTGCAACCGAAGTTGACCCTATGAAAATTAAAAATTTTTCAGAGGCATTTGTTAAAAGCCATTGCACAGACATGAAAAAAGTAAAAGATAAAACGCTTAAAGTGGCATGTAAAACAGCCAATCTAGCCCATAAAACACATAAGCATATTGCAGCTGCCAAAGCACATGACGTTTCTAAAAAAGAATCTGAGAAAAAGCGTCTGCAACACGAAAAAGCACTAGCTAATCAGCAAAAAGCACGTGATGCCCATGCAGCTGCTATCCAGAAACAAAAACAGGCAGAGCAGGACGCAGCCGATGCTGAAAACGAAAGAGCAGAAGCAGAGCAGGCTCAACGAGACGATTCAGATAATAACGATGACGGCGAGCAAATGAACGATGAAGACCAGGATGGCGCCGCTGGAGGCGACGAAGGCGAAGAGGATGATAGTGGAACTACTGAAGAAGACGAAGAGGAGGAGGGTGACTCGTTGTATAGCGGATCTATGGGTGGCTACGGCCGTCAACAAGCTTTAGGTGATAGGATGGAGAGGAAGGCGAGGAAGGGAAATAAGAGAGATTATTAAAAAAATAAAAATACCCTATTCAGCACTCTGTCACACAGACAGGGTGCTTTTTCTTTACACCAGAAACACCATAAGGAGAATAAACAATGTTAAAAAATTTGAAATATATCTTAGCAATAGGACTGATGGCTCTTGGTTATGCAGACAGCGTGGATGCTTCTGAAAAGGCCGACCCACAGGCTTTTGTCGAAAAATACTGCACAGGAAAAGCAAATGAAGCGAAAATGAAAACGAATAAACACCTTAAAGCTGCTTGTGATGAAGCCATGGCTGCCAACGCCGCTCCTGCTTCTGATGACGACGAAGAGCTGGATGGTGGTGGACCAGAAGATGTCCAAAGAGGCGGCGTGACGAAGGCTCAATACGACGCACACATGCGTAAAAAAAGGTAAGCGCGGGGTAATTAGAACAACTCAGAAGGTCATCGTAATTTAATCGCACCCTAAAAACACTTCATGCAGCACTTTGCCACACAGACAGGGTGCTTTTTTTATAAAAGTCACAATACCCTCCGGACGAAACCATAGCTAATTTACAGACCGTCTTCCTGTTTTTTTCATGGAAATACCAGAATGTCTGTTCATCTAAATGAATTTGGTCTTAATAAATTTACAACCAGTTTTATAAAACCATTTCCACCTTTTGATCATTAAAGGGTAAAAAGGATATAGGATGCCTTAGTATCCCCTTTTGTAAAACACAGAAACTGAGAATAAAAATTTAGAAATGCTAGAAAAAACCTTTAACCCGAAAAGCTTTGAATCGATTCGCTACCTTCAGACGCAGCCCTTTTTTAAGGCTGACCCAACGTCAGATAAAA
This sequence comes from Candidatus Finniella inopinata, assembly GCF_004210305.1. NCBI lineage: Bacteria > Pseudomonadati > Pseudomonadota > Alphaproteobacteria > Holosporales > Candidatus Paracaedibacteraceae > Candidatus Finniella > Candidatus Finniella inopinata. The sequence continues at coordinate 53,763 of NZ_SCFB01000006.1, forward strand.
ACCCGTTTACCCTGATGATGCCGCCGCCCAACGTGACCGGCAGCCTGCATTTGGGGCATGCGTTGACGTATACACTGCAAGATATTCTGGTGCGCTTTAAACGCCAATGCGGGTTTGATGCCTTATGGCAACCAGGAACCGACCATGCTGGCATTGCGACACAAATGGTGGTGGAGCGTCAATTGGCTGAAAAAAACATATCGCGACAAGACTTGGGGCGGGATGCTTTTTTGGAAAAGGTTTGGGAATGGAAAAAAGAATCAGGGGACACGATTGTTGAACAACAGCGCCGGTTGGGCATTTCACCCGACTGGGAACGGTCGCGCTTTACCATGGATGAAGGGTTGTCTGAAGCCGTCAGCAAAGTCTTTATAGAGCTTTATCAAAAAGGTCTTATCTATCGCGCTAAACGCCTTGTTAATTGGGATTCCAAGCTTAAAACAGCCATTTCTGATTTAGAGGTTATCAACCAAGACGTTAAGGGACACCTGTATTATATTCGCTATCCACTGGCTGATGATCCAACGCAAGGCATCCTGGTGGCAACAACACGGCCCGAGACTTTGTTCGGGGACACAGCTGTGGCCGTGCATCCCGATGATGAACGGTATCAGCACCTGATTGGTAAAATGGTCCACCTGCCCCTTACGGACAGGGTTATTCCCATCATCGCCGATACCTATTGCGACCCCGAAAAGGGCACAGGGGCTGTCAAAATAACCCCAGGCCATGACTTTAATGACTTTGCTGTGGGTGAACGCCACGGCCTGCCGCAGATCAATATTTTAGATGCCGATGCTTGTTTGAACGATCAGGTGCCTGCAGAATTTCAAGGATTGTCGGTTGACAAAGGTTGTGAAAAAGTTGTGACCGAACTGGCCGAGCATGCCCTGTTGATAAATGTAGAGGCGATAACCCATGCCGTTCCTTATGGTGATCGGTCAGGCGTTCAAATCCAGCCATGGTTGACCGACCAGTGGTTTGTGGATGCCAAGGTTTTGGCTGAGCCGGCGATTAAAGCCGTAGAGGAAGGCCGCATCCGTTTCGTGCCCGAACAATGGAATAATACGTATTTCGAGTGGCTACGGAACATTCAGCCTTGGTGTATTTCGCGGCAAATTTGGTGGGGGCATCAGATCCCTGCGTGGTACGGCCCTGATGGTCATGTCTTCGTGGCTAAGGACGACGAGGCGGCCCAGGCACAAGCCATCGCCCATTATGGCGAAAAGGTTAACCTGACCCGCGATACCGATGTTCTGGATACATGGTTTTCATCCGCCTTATGGCCTTTTTCCACCCTGGGTTGGCCTCAGGACGAAACGCTATTAGACCGTTACTATCCAACAGATGTGTTAATCACCGGCTTTGATATTATCTTCTTTTGGGTCGCCCGCATGATCATGATGGGGCTGTACTTTAAGGATGATGTTCCATTTCGCACCGTTTACATTCACGCGTTGGTGCGCGATGAAAAGGGTCAAAAAATGTCCAAGTCAAAGGGGAACATTATCAACCCTTTGGAAATTATTGACAAGTATGGAACCGATGCGTTGCGCTTTACCCTGGCTGCCCTAGCCGCCCCCGGGCGTGACATAAAGTTGGGCGAATCGCGTGTGGAAGGCTACCGCAATTTCCTGACCAAAATTTGGAACTCTGCCCGCTTTTTGCAAATGAACGACTGCACTTATAACCCAGATTTTGACAGTAACAATTGCCAACATTTGTTGAACCGTTGGATTGTTTATAAAACAAAAATGTTGGCCAGGGATGTTCACCAACACCTGGAAACGTATCGTTTTGATTGGGGTGCGCAAAGCCTGTATCAATTCCTGTGGGGGAATTTTTGCGATATTTATATTGAATGCTTGAAGCCGCTGTTACATGAAACGGACGACCAGGACCTCCATCAAGAAACCCGTCAAACCGCCAGCTGGGTTTTGCTGGAATTTTTGAAGGTTGCCCACCCGTTCATTCCGCTAGTGACCGAAGAATTGTGGCACGCCTTTTACCCGAACGCGCCTCACTTATTGATTCAAAGCGCTTGGCCCGCCATCGATGGGGCATTAGCAGAGAATAAAGACTTAAAGGCCGTGGACTTTGCCTTAAGCATCGTGGCCGAAGTGCGGTCGCTTCGCGGATTGTTCAATCTGTCCCCTAACCTAAAGATCCCTTTGCTGTTAGATGGTGGTTGCATGAATGACGCAACCGTTTTGCAAGCCCATCAGTCGTGGATTTTGCACCTTGCGCGTTTAGAAAGCTTTGACTTCAACCCAAAGGACGAAGAAAAACAGAAAAGCGTTCCGTTTGTGATCGGACAAAACACTTTCTACTTAAAGTTAGGGCATTTAATTAATCTTGAGGCTGCCTATAAAGTTTTGGACATCAAGTTGGAAACGTTGATGAAAGAATCAAACCACTTAGAGAATAAACTTCGAAACACTGCCTATCAGCAGGCAAAACCTGAATCATGGCAGACTGACAAACAGTTGTTAGAAACGAAACAGCACGAACAAAAACGGTTGAGGCGAATTGTGGAGGGGTAAATTTATGAGACTGATACAGTTCATTGAAGGTTCTCCTCCTTTAGACAGCATACGACATCCAGCCCAGATGCTTATTTATAACAAATGGCATTATGCAAGCAATGAAAGTTCAACATAGCTTTATCACATAATTTCTGACCTAAAATGTGATCTATTGATTTGTCATATGATTCTAATGTTTGTTTATGCAGCTTTTCTGCTAGATCTGGATCATCATATCTAAGAGCACGTTCTGTACCTAATGCTTTCAATAACCCATCCATTTTGGGTGTATTACTATTCAGCGCAATAAATCTTGTGCCCAGACAACCCGCAGCTATTGTATGATGAAATCTCCCACTCACTAGCAATTCTGCATTTTCAATACACGATAGCCATTGGTCTATATTTTTGGCCTCAAAAATTTTTAAATCGAATTTAAGTCTGGGTTTTACAAAAGCAATGAATTCCCTATCGTCCTTGGCAGCCCAGTCTTTTGCTCCATATAAAAAGGTTATGCTATATCCTTGTCGATGCATTGCATTTAAGTAAGAGCTGAACTGGGAAAGCCCATTTTTAAATTCATCAATATTACCCCTTTCATCAGACAAAATATTCAAATTCAGCCAGTTAGCAGAACCTGCAATTAATAAGGTTTTAGGATCCTTTTTTCCGTCAGGGGTGTAATGATTTTTAATATATAGGGGCGAGCAATCGAAGCTCTCAATCGCTCTAATTCCTATCTTCCTTGCTAAAGTATAACTTAAGTGCTCACGAATTTCTGCAAAGTCTATAGCGTCATAAACAAGCTTGTATAATTTTATAATGTTACGGTCATCAACTGAAAGATTGTCTTGTGGGTAGATTGAATGATTTATAATTTCCACATGCTTTCTGCAAAATACTTTAGCGACATAGCACAAATACAATAAGCTTAAAGGGGCAGGTCTGACTCCGTGAAGGGTCCCTTCACCATTCACAATTATAATATCATTCTGCTTTATCCTTTTTATAATTTCGGAATGTGATACAGAGAATTTAATAAAATTATTTCCATCATTAAACTCTTGGATAGAGCTTGGAGGTGCGGTGATCTTATAAGTTTCTGTGATTGAGATGGAATCTAATTGATATCCCAGTTTGGTAATTTCATCTTTAATTGCCAGGCTGGTGGCAGTACATCCAAAGTGATACCAATTTGTGGTATCGTTAATCAGCAGGACTCTGCTCAGCTTCTCTTTATTCATACAACCAAGCCTTTATAATTTGGGTACGCGGTGCCCTTCTTTTACGTAGAATTTACTATACTGAGTTCCTGAGCCAAAATTAAAAATGCTTTAGCTACAATACATGACAACCTCATCTAGGAGTTTCTGAAACCATAAATGGTTTGACTTACATTAAATCCGACAATACTGTGTTTCAATTAAATATATTTTACTCAAATGGATTAATTTTAATGAAATTGAAAACAATATTAACAACACTGACGCTGCTGATTTGTTGTGTCCAAAAGTCCAACGGTTCTTCAGCATCAAGTTCCAGCACACCCTCCCTTGCTTAGATACTGGCAAAGAATTCATCTTGCCGGTCTCTCGTTGTAGGATGTGGAAAAAATCCTGGTTCTTGGAAGTCATCTTCTGAATCTCGCGGGCAATACAATGAATGGGAGGCAACTAAAGATGGTGACCATTCCCATAAAGGGTGTCTAACCTTAGCAGAGGATGGTGCGGTTCAACCTGACCTTCTCTTCGATTGGACTCAACCTGTGCCGGAATCTATGCACAACAGGTTTGATATTATTTATTTAGAAAAATTGCCCCCTGTTGTTTTAGAACAACCAATTTGCATGCAAAACTTATTTGCCTGTCTTTCGTCAAAAGGAAAGGGTTATTTAGATCATCAGTTTCAACAAAAACCTGGAACGGATTACGCTTTAACAAATCCTTTCACGATGACCATGCCTGCCTTTTCAGAGGAAACTCAGAAAAAAATAAGCGGCCTTAAAAAGTTGGAAGAAGCTTTTACCAAAAGCTTTTATGAAAAAGCTAACATTTCTAAGGGGATCCCTATGAGTAAAGAACAGTTCACTGCTCTTATTTTATCTGACCCAACGTTGGGAAAAATGAATGCAAAAGTATACGAGATAAAGGGGCAGATAGAATCGTTTATTAACCAAGAGATTCTATCTCAAAGAGCGCAAGCCTATACCCTTCTTAGAGAACCAGCGAATGCCTTAGCGAAAAAATATATGGAGGGGTTTGGATTTCACAAAATTGAAGTCAAAATCTATGGAAAGCAAAAGAATCCCTTTAATGAACGGAATAATTCAACGTTGATTCAAGTTCAAAAGCCCTAGTACCCTCTAAAAATGATACTTATCGAGCATGGCTTTCAGGTGGTCCTTTAGCTGAGGGTCGGCATAGGCAAAAGCCATATTCGCCTCTAGCCAGCCTTCCTTTGTACCGCAATCAAAGCGCTGCCCTTGGAATCGAAATCCGCACAACCCCCTTGGAATCATGGCTTGAATAGCATCAGTTAGTTGAATTTCCCCACCGGCCCCTGGCTTTTGGGTGCGCAAATGCTGAAATATCTGGCTGTTCAATATATAACGCCCTATGACTGCAATCCGCGAAGGTGCTTGGTCGATGGCCGGTTTTTCCACTACAGCTTCCGCAATTATCTTTTGTCCATCGGCGTCTTGAGAGGTTTTTAATATGCCGTAGCGGTTGGTGTGATCATAGGGAACCTCCATAACACCCACCATATTGCCCTCTAAGGGGCTGTAGGCTTGGGTCATCTGTTGAAGGCATGGGTGGTCCGCCAAAACCAAATCATCGGCCAGAATGACCGCAAAGGCGTCTTCATTGACCAGTTCCTGTGCACACAAAACAGCGTGCCCCAATCCAAGGGGGGCTTGTTGACGAATGTAGATGGCCTGTCCTGGGTTTAATTTGATATCCTCGATCAGAGACAGCTCTTGCACTTTCCCGCGCGCCCTTAAGGCCATCTCTAGCATTGGGCAGGAATCAAAATGATCCTCAATAGCTGTTTTTCCTTGGGATGTCACAAAAATGAACCGCTCAATGCCGGCCGCCTTTGCCTCCTCCACCGCATATTGAATCAAGGGCTTGTCAACAACGACCATCATTTCTTTGGGGATTGACTTGGTGGCAGGCAGGAAACGACTGCCTAGGCCAGCCACCGGGAATATACACGTTTTAATGGGATTCATAATGGTTACGCAATTCTTGAGTTCTGTCTTTGTTGGGGCAACTGGATTGCTTCCATAAGTGTTTTCAGCTCTTGCTTAGCAGCAATGTGTGAAAGGCTTAAAGCTGTGTTGCTCTCTTTCAAATCTAATAAAGTTAAACCGCTTAGGAACAATTCACGAAAAATAACCCGCTCACCAAATCCATCGATCAACCGAAAACCAATTCGCTTAGACAACGCGCGTAAGACTTTCCCCATTTCTTCTTTGTTGCGGGAATAAATGCTGCTAAGGCGGTTACGCAATACGATCCAATCAATCGACCCACCATCACGAATAGCCCGCTGTTTTTTTTGCTCCCACACCATTTCTGCATAAGTACTGGGCCTTAGAATGTCCAATGACTCAGGAGTAACCCTGACCAGCATGTCCAGATCAATAAAGCTGTCATTCAAGGGGGTGATCAGCATGTCTGCATACGAATGGGCAAGGCGTGACAGAAAATTGTCACTTCCGGGTGTATCAATCACGATGTAATCAACAGCACTTAGGTTCTGTATGATGCCTGAAAGTTTTTCTGTATCTTCCGCTTCGGCCTCACCTTGGTTGGCCAGCGTGCTTTTAAACACGGCCTCATGCTGGGGCAGGGGAAGGTCCTCGCCCTTATTTTGTTGACGAACTCGGCGATTTTCCACATAGCGCGTCAACGTTCCCTGCCTGGCGTCAATATCCAAACTGCCAACTTGGTGTCCTTCGCGCAGCAACCAGGTGATGACGTGCATGGCCGCTGTCGACTTTCCCGTTCCGCCCTTTTCATTGCCCAAAACGATGATGTAGGGTTTCTTGCTCATAGAAATTTCTTTTGCGATTTTGTTTGACGTTATCTTAGCTCATACCCCTCTTAGATGAAAAGGTCGGAATTTTTTAAGGGTGGCGAAGCTCTTAACAAATCCAAAAAAATAACTACATTGTAACTACAATAAGCAGACAAAAGGAAAACACGAAAGATGCGCTTAGATATCGTAACAATTGGAAATTTTAAAGGGGTTCGGTTGCCTAAGTCCTTGTTGGCCCAGTGTGATTTTCAAAAAACAGTAGAAGTAGAAGTCAGAGGCGGAGAGCTTGTTTTTAAAAAGCCTAACTATCTAAGAACAGGTTGGCTGGAGGCATTTTCAGCCGCCCCGCAAGATATTGACCGAGAATGGCTAGATGCTTCTTTGGAATCACCAGTTAAGTTTAAGCGATAAAGTCACAAGGAACGCTGACAGATGGATTTTTGGGGATAATGCTAAGTCGAAAGCCCAAGCCATCCAAGATCACCCCAAGCGTTTCAATTTTAGGTTGCCTCTTGGCCGAAAAGAGTTTGTAGAGATTCTGCCGGTTAAGGCTTGTCTTTTTGGCAAGTTCACCAATTCCTCCCCTGCGCTTTTGATCGAAACTCGCAAGTATGGTTCCTCAAAGCCTGCCGTGGGGGGAATTTCAGGGTGTCTACTCTGCAAATTTAATGCCAGACTCCATCAAACCCGCAATCATACTATAACGCCAAGCCGGCCAAGCCTTTGTTAGTTGGGAACCATGTGGCGTATGACAGTAGATCGTTGTCAGCATATCATTAGGGCCACGAAAAGTGATTTCGGTCGTTTGAGACGAATCAACATCTGCATTGAGAAAATGCTTGAATGCTTTGATCATATCATCAAATTTAACCTGTTTTTTTCCACCCTTTAAATCTTTCCAAACATCAAGTCCTGGGGAAAAGGGGACTTCTGATGATGAAGAGGAGGAGGAGGATTCCGACGCTATAGATTTTGAAGCTGAGGCTGAGGAAGAAGCAGCATTAGCGGCAATGGCCATCCTATGAAGTTCTCCATATACGCCGGATTCATCATCATCGGACGATTGTCCTTCATGTTGAGATGGTTCTGGTTCTTCTGTTAAAGCTTGTCGATCAGTGTTAGTACTTGAACTGCTGGAACTTTCACTAGAGGTTTTAGGATTCGCAACTTTCTCTGCGCGAAGTTTAGAAAGTTCGCCCTTAAATTGTTTCCTTGTTTCATCCATCTTCGTTAGTAATTCTTGAGCTTTTGATTCTAATTCTATGTATGGCCAAACACAGACGTCAAAAATCCCTTTTAAAGGAACGAAATTATTATAAATTATTTTTTTTGTTTTAAAGTGTTCTTCTGTTTTTTTCATATCTGAGACAAGTTTTAGCCCCAACGATCTAGCCTCTAAATCATGGCTCGTCATACGCATAGATACATCAAAAAAACTCACGTCATGAAAATGCCGTTGCCCTTTCTCAAGAAGTTCTGTTAAATTTCTCTCCAGTGTTCTACCTAAAGGCGATATTTTATATTTAAAACCCCTATAATCTTGTTCGACAGACTCAAACATATCATTCGATATTCGTTCGTAAATATTCGGCAGTCCACTTTTTTTTAGATGTTTTATTAAATATCTTGCCATCTTTTGGTAGTACGATAACTCAAGGTAATCACCAGTATCTATGATTCTCCTGGTGTGTTTAGACATCAAACTGATGGGGCTTTTTAATCTTGTAATCGTGAAGTAGATATTCATAGATAAAAAGGATGCCCCCTTTAGAGCATCATAGTTTGAACCTTTAATGGACTTACAAATAAGCTGTGTACACATTAATGTATTAATTGATTCATTAGTAGATTCTATTGCTAGATTCAACAGATCTGTTGCTGGCATGACAGAGTCTAACGCTTTAAGATCATCGTTGGATTTACCTTGTATCTCAAAAAATTCCAATACTTTTTCATCAATTGAGGAATTTTGATCTTGAAGCATGCTCAAAATTGCTTGATGGAAAAGTTTACGCCCGGCAACGACCGCCTCTATTTTCTCCAGATTTCCCCTGTTTCTTGGGCCGAAATGGTCAAATAATGCTGCTGGTTCGGCAGAAGTTACTTCTGCAGATGCCAGTAAGGTGTTGGGAAGAAGAAAAACGATTAAAAGTAATAATGATATTATATACGGTGCACCCTAACGATAATAGGTATTTGATAAATATACATAGAGGAAAAATGCCTTAACATCAATACACTTTCTTTAAATATACGTTTGTTTGAAAATATATAAAAAAATTATAACATTTTTATCATACTTTTTAAATAAGAATTTCTGAACTTCCCCTCTCTAATAATATATTATTTATTAAAAGGTGGTTAGTAGTGGTAGAAGGGGTTCTAAAACATGTATAAATTTTTTTCCACAACCTTATCCACAGGTAAATTTCCTCGAAAAATGAAACGGTTTCAGTCTTTTTGGGGAATCTTAAAATTTTAAGGAAACTTGATAACAGGCTGTGATCAAAAGAATCACTTGTGTATAAGATGTTGAATAAGATCGACTTATCCCAAGATAATAAAAAATATTTGGATTTTCATATTTTGTAAGCAGGTTTTAAGCCAAGATATCAACAAAGTTATTAACAGTTTTTTTCGTTCAATAATTTTTTTTTAGGGGTTGCAGGAGTGAAAAAGGTTTCGTAGGATTAATTTTAGTAAAATTAATTGATTCTTCGAGAGTAGCACGAATGTATAAAATTTCAGTCTTTTTCATCATTTTAACAATGGGTCTTATCCTTAAAAAAGTTGATGCAACGGTTCAAAGCGCCCAAGTTGCCTCACAACAAACTGCTGCCCCTGTCGTTGTTGGTTCGGGCGTTGAGGAACCAGAACAAAAGAGTTCGCATCCAAGGAAACGCAAAAAGCACCAGCTTACACATGAGGAATTTAAAAAGCATGTGGAAGATAAATTTAAGGCATTAGAAGAGGTTAAAACCAAAATAATGCCATTAAGAGATAAGGTCGAAGAGAGTGAAAAAAGTTGGTTTGATTTGAGTGTGAAGTGTGCCTCAAATTGGATTGAGGCTCTTAAGGGATATCAATCACTAGATACAAACATTTACCGTTCAGACCGATTAGCCCATAAGGAGCTGAAAGCTGCCGAAAAACTAACGAAGTTAAAACCAAGTCACCATCAGGCTAAGTCGGTTTACCCAGAAAAAGATATTCAAAAACTGGAAGAGCGCTTTAATGAAATCAAAGGTCACGCTGATAAATTAACGGGGGATAACCTTATGGCTTTTAATGCTATGATTAATTGCGCAAAGGCGTATATAGATGCCTTGGACGCAGCAAAAGGCCAGACTGTTTCTGTTCGTCGATTGTTAAGTCAGGCTATGAATTATGTGAATACAGCTGAAACCTTTGCCCATTACCGGATTCACACAAACGTTGCAAAGTAAAAAACTTACAAATTAACCTTAAATTAAAACCTCCCCCTGTAGAATATGGTCAGGGGGATTTTTTTATGTTTATTGTTTTTCTTCTTCTTTTTACAGCATTCGCTCAGGCCAGCACAGAAAAAAACTCGACGCCTTTGGTCGCTCCTACCGTTATCCCTAAAACATTAAAACAGCTTGACCTCAGTCGGTTACAGGCCACGAAGAAACGCCTTAATTTTGATGATATGGTTCAATCCACAGATTCATTTGATCAGTTGGCCTTACAAAAAACTTTCGCGCAAGCATCCACGCCAATCCCCCCCCTTTTTCATTATATTTGGCTTTGGGGGCCTTTGTATGAGGACTATTGGTCGTCTATAAGCCGTTTTGCTATGCTTTTAAAGAAGGCCCGGTCCTCTGCCAGCGTTGTCGTTTGGGTTGATGATTTGAAGAATTTAGAGTTCTTGAAAGAGCGACAGACCAGGGGCGCTTTAAGAAAGTTGAACGAAGGTTTTGAAACCTATGGACCCTTATTAGACATCAGGAAAATTGACCAACTTAAAGACAAGAAGCCGGATTTTTTCACAGACGAACAATACGATGAATATTGGAATATAATCAATTTTGAAAGACATGGGTTACGAAATTTTGCCTCTGTGTCTGATATGATTCGGCTTGAAATTTTGCGTCAATTTGGTGGTGTTTATTTAGATACTGATATGACACCTTTGTTTTTTGGTATGGATCGTTTGCCTGCCTCTGCGTTTAAAGTCCCCCATAACTTTCAAATCATCAATAGAACAAACAGCCTTATTGTGTCTACTCCTCGTCATCCTGTTATAAATTCTATGATGCGGCACGTTTTAATAGCGTATGTGAATGATTTTTTGAAAATACAAGAAAAACGGCGCACAGATATTCCTTTAAAAACAATTGCCGATCGACCAAAAAACAAGCGCTTCGATTTAACCATTAGAATTTCAGGTCCGGGAGCGTTTTATGGGCGGTTGTTATCTTGTGCTTCTCCTGCCACCCAAATGAATGCACTCATTATACCGATCCAAAACTGTTTGGCTTTTCCCCATGTTTTGGCACAAAAAGAGTTTTGCTCTACCATAGGTCTTATTCTTTCTGCCGAAATGTTAGGTGACATTCCTGAGGATATAACCCAAACAATGCAAGACTTTATTGTTCGTCATAAAAAAGACAATTACTTGGATGCAACCGCTTTCTTGACCAACGTTTTCACTGTTTTTCAAAGTTCATTTGGTGTCGTTAATACGAATCCAATATTGTTAAAAACATATAGTATGTTGTTTTTTATTGTTGAAAAAATCAAAACCCAACCAGTTCGGCCAGCCTTGCAAGCTTATAAAGGTTCCCAAATCCAAAGATTCTGGAACATGCACAAGATCCTGGGGGCGATTATCTCTCATTTCAAAGCAGTTAGCATGGAACGTTTAAACAAAAATAGCCCCATTTCTTACGCCGGAGGGATTCAAGTGTGCACCCTTTTTGACTGTTTAAATTTTCAATTCGATTGTCACAACACATGGATGGATATTCCTTATGTTTATCCACCCTTTGACACTGACAGCCGTTGGCACGACTATAAAATTAAAATTCGTTAGAAATCTTTAAGAATTCTAAAACCACATCAATTTCGGCTATCCCATGCGTTTGGGCCGTTTGAATACACCAAGAAGGGCCTTTGTCGTTGACGATTTTGTTTGCCAACGCTGTGCTTGTAATTTCTAACCTTAGGGGGTGACTGTTCAAACTTTCCTTAAATCTTTCTACCACCAATGAAGGGAAATATGATTCATATTCCTTTTGGAAAAGGGTCGGTAAAGAAGGATTTTTTTGAAAGGACTTTAGGATTTGTTGAGCTAAATAAATCTTGGCATAGGCCATCACCACCGCCCGTTCCGGACGGGTCAAGGCTTGGCACAAGTGGCAGCGTTTTTCAAAGTCTTGGGCTGTTGGAAGTTTTTCTAAGTGTCGGTCAAAATGCAGGGCAGGTTGACCTTCAAGAAATTGAATAAGGTCTTGATACTTTTTCAAATCAGTCTGAATGGCCCCAGGATCCTTAAGTTCAAGACTTTCTAGGCTTAAAATAAGGGTTTGTTCGTTGTTGTCGGCCAAGACTCTTTCCATAACCTCTGATACTGTTTGCGCCAGGATATGGTCATAGTCAGATATTCCCGATGTCAAAAACAAAATCTTAAGATTAACTTCGCGATCAGAACAATCAACACCAGCCGAATTGTCAATGGCATCCGTGTTCAAACGCCCCCCCATAAGGGCATATTCCACGCGCCCCCGTTGGGTGATCGCCAAGTTGGCCCCCTCGCCCATAACGCGGGCCTGCACCCGATCAGCATTAACCCGAATGGCATCGTTAGAGGGATCTTGAGCGTCCTTGTGCGTCTCAATTGATGATTTCACAAACGTCCCCACACCCCCAAACCACAGCAAATCGACGGGGGCCTTCAAAAGCATCTGGATAAGGTCAGTGGGCGTTGTATGATTCTTGGCAGGATCAATCTTAAGCAAACCACAAACTTCTTTTGATAAGACGATGACGGATTCGTTGCGATCATAAACCCCGCCCCCTTGTGACAGCACATCCACCCCATAATCCGCCCAGCTGGAATCGGGCAAGTTGAACAGACGCAGGCGCTCATTATAGGCGGTAAATGGGTCTGGATTGGGGTCCAAAAATATATGTCGATGGTCAAAGGCGGCCACAAGGTGGATGGTGGAGGATTGCAACATACCGTTGCCGAACACATCGCCGCTCATGTCGCCAATACCAACAACAGTGATGGGTTGAGATTGACAATCAATCCCCATTTCCTGGAAGTGCCGCTGAACCGCTATCCAGGCACCGCGTGCCGTAATCCCCATTTGTTTGTGGTTGTAACCGTGCGAGCCGCCAGAGGCGAAAGCATCCCCCAGCCAAAAGTTGTATTCCTTAGAAATCGCGTTTGACAGATCGGAAAAATTGGCCGTTCCTTTGTCGGCCGCCACAACCAAATAAGGATCGTCTTGGTCATAGAAGACCGTTCGCAAAGGGTGGGTGGTCTTACCTTGGTCAACGTTATCGGTCAAATCCAATAACCCTTTTATGAAAATTTCATAACACTCTTTGCCCTCTTGCCGCCGTTGATCGGGGGTTTTTATCTCCGCCAGTTTCTTACAAATAAAACCCCCTTTGGCGCCGGAGGGGACGATGATGGCATTTTTCATGGTTTGCGTTTTCATCAATTGCAGAATTTCCGATCGATAGTCTTGCAATCGGCTTGACCAACGAATACCGCCCCTGCCGATAAGCGCGCTTCGAAGATGGTAGCCTTCCACGCGGGGGCTGTATACAAAAATTTCGTACAGGGGTTTGGGGTCGGGCAATCCGTCTATTTTTTGACAATCAAACTTTAAACTTAGGTAAGGTCTGGATCGACCGTTAGCATCCCGTTGGTAAAAATTAGTTCGCACGGTGGCTGTAAGAAGGTTGTGGAGTTGTTGGAAAAGGGTGGGGTGAAAAGAGGTGGGTTTGGGTTTCTGAGAATCCGCTATCGAAGGATCGAAACGCCGACAAAATAGCCCACAGAAGGTCTGAATAAACTCGGGATGATTTGCCAAAATTTCCGCCATATCGGTCGGAGAATTATCCAATCCCATTTGGCTTAAGGCCCTGCAGTAAGTCCGAATGATCACAAGGTGGCTTAACGTTGTCGTTCCTTTTGTCAGTAATTGCGTAAATTCATCATCCTCTGCCCAAATCTTGACGGTTTGATCTTCATCTTGAGGCATCATTGATTACGGCAATTTAAAGACCCATTCTAAGACCCATTTTAAAAATTATAGATTAACAAAGACTTAAGGGATCCACGTCAACTGTTATGAGCCACTATTTTTTTGGCCAACTCGTCGTTAAAGGTTAGTTGGAATTTTGCGAAGATCTCTTCGTCTTTTTCCAGCAATTTCTTTAAATGCGCTTGATCCCAAAAAAGGCACACACCCTTTTCGACGGCCTTCACATCGGCGGTTGCAAGGCTGCCTGACAGAAAACTTAGTTCTCCGATGATATTGCCAGACTTACAATAGGCAATAACTTTATTGTCATGGATGATTTCCATTTTTCCGCTGCAAATAAAGGAAAGTTTTTCGACGGGTTCGTTCTCTTTTATGAGGTAATCTCCCGCCTCGAAAGGGAGGTATTTGCCATATTTTAACAGTTTCTTAAATTGTAACGGCGAGAATTTAGAGAATGATTCTTTGTAGATTTTTTCCTCTTCAGCGCTAAAGCTGATAAAATATAGCTCATAGGCAATGACCAAAAGTTGATAGACATTCACAAGGGAAAATATTGTTTCCCATCCCACATTGATGAGGAGGGGTTTTTCTAAGAAAAAGCTGTAATAGACAATTGCAAGGGAGCTGGATAACAGGGTAAGAAGGCGCAAATAGACCATATTGCGCAGCATAAAAGCCACGATAAGAAGAATATATTCTAAGTGACCTAAAATCGAAACAAAACCAGATTCTTCCATCTTTTTCACAAAATAAAATGACTTCTATATTACTTATATTATCAAGAAATTCTTAATATTTTGTGAATTTAAAACTTTTGTAAGGGGTGATGAACGGTCACCAATTCCATCAAGTGATCGGGGACCACATGGGTATAAATTTGCGTGGTGCCAATATCGGCATGCCCCAAAAGTTTTTGAATAACCAGCAAATCAGCCCCGCGGTTTAACAAATGAGTTGCAAAGCTATGGCGAATGACGTGGGGTGATAACAAGCGCGGATCCAGACCTGCCAAAATGGCTTGCTGTTTCAAAAGTTGGCCAAATCCTTGGCGCGTCAAGTGACCTTGTTGGCTGGTTGAGGGGAATAGCCATGCTGCTGACTTGGGACCACTTTTAGCAATAAAATAATTTCGAATGGGCAAATAGGCTTGCAACGCCATCATGGCGGCTTCATTCAAGGGCACCAACCGTTCTCGATTTCCCTTGCCACGAATAAGGACCATGCTTTGTAACTTTTTTGTCTTAGAGTCTGCAATAAGACTGCGCATAGGCATCCCCACCAGCTCGCTGACACGCAAACCACTGGCGTACAAAGTCTCTAACAAGGCGGCCATTCGAATTTTCTCTGGCTTGTCTGTCGCCTCTTCGTAAATAGACTGCAGCAACTGGTTCACTTGCTCTTCGTTTAGAACATTTGATAAAACACGTTTTTGACGCAAGGGTTTTAAATGCTGACAAGGATTTTTAACACATAACTCTTCGCTTAAAAGAAAGGCGTAAAACTGGCGAAGGGCCGACGTTCGTCTGGCTATGGTCGTGGGCAGAAACTCTTTCAATGCAAGCGATTCCAGATATAAATGAACCTCGCTGGCTTGTATATTAGTCAGATCTTTTCCTTGTAAGAATTGGCAAAAGTCGCCCAAGTCCCGCTTGTAAGCTTCTGTGGTGTTTTTTGCTACTTGCCGTTCTGCCGCTAACATTTCCAGGAAACGATCAATAAGATTTTGATTCATTTATGCCCAATTCAGATCAACTTAAATCGACTTGTATTCGGTACTTTAAATCAACTTCTGATTCAGGGGGGATTTCAATATTCCAAGAATACTGCCTATGCGAGTCAACTGTGTGAGACTTGTTTGTTTTGATGATTGTACAATTGACGGGAAAATCCAAAACGACTTGAATACTTACAGATCCGTGCCCCGTGTTTTTAAGACAAAGTCTATAATTAGCCTCTGTCGCTTTATCTGTTAATTTTTTAAATTCAGTCTGTTCCATCTCCGTTTTTACAGTCACGGTTGTCCAGATATCACCCGAAGGAATTTTCAAGTGGATGTCTTGATCAACAGCTGTCGCCGGGATGTCAGCGGCGCCCAAACTTTCGGGGTTGTTATTAGAGCCTTTAGTGTAAATGGCTACTTGCCCCGCCAGTAAATGCAGCCCTAGTCCTTGTTTTTGAGTGTTAGAAAAGACGAGCCAGGTTTCAACAACAGGTTGGGTTAACTTTCCGTACAAATCTTCAAGATACTGCCCGCCTACGTAAACCCGATATTGCTTTTGAAATCGTATAGCGGGAGAACTAATCCAATTCAATCTTTTTGATGCGTTTTTTTCCAAACTAACGCGATCAGGGTAAGAATAAACGGTTTGATTTGTTTTTTTCTCCTCAAAATTTACAAGGTGACTTTCTTTAACAGAAACAGGCTCATTACTGTCAATAAAATGAAGTTTAACATTGTTAAGATCAATCCCTGATTGGTTATTGGCTTCAATCATTCCGATAAGAGATAATGTTTCAGAAGGATGATCAATCTTTAAAGCATATTTAATATGCCATGACAAATTCTTGAATAAATAAAGAAGCGATAAACGATTTTGAGGATCATGTTGCTGGGTGGTAATAACGGCTTCTAGGGATTTTTCGCCGTTAGTTTGCTTCTGTGGATTTGAGTTAGGCTTTAAAGAATATTCTTTAATTTGTCCGCTTTTAGAATTGGATTGAATCTCTAACATCAAGGAGGAAGGATCAATCGTTTCAGCAATTCCATCAATTTTATAAATGTGGCAGCCGGATTCTAAAGGTAACTTTACGATCTTTTGTATTAAAGCGGCGTCTTTGTAGACCGTTATATTCGTGGTGTCTTCTTCGTTGCTAGAATCAGATTTTTTAGGTGTCTCTAGGCTTTGTGTCTGCGGTTCTACAGGTGCGGCATTTGTATCACCCATTGTTTTTTGATGGCATGACAGGGACAAAAGGAATACACAAAGGAAGAAGCTGAAGCTAATTTTAGAAAACACAAAAATTACTACACTCACAAATTTTCTACAGATTGGACTGATCTGGGGATAGAATCAAGTGGATTTAAAGCCTCAAGCCCCTTGGAATCAAGGCTTGGGTCCAGTTCATTCAACTTTCTGGCAGAAACAAGAACGCGTCGTTCGACGGTTCCGATTGTTTGGTTGTAGCTGTCAACCACCTGCCTAATATGACGGCCCAGGCGACCGAGGGATTCGTTCATATCGCTTAGACGTTTGTATAGCTCGCGGCCAAGTTCACTGATGGATCGGGCATTTTCGGCAATGTTTTCTTGTCTCCAGCCAAATGATACCGCCCTTAAAAGCGCAATCAGCGTCGTGGGGGTCGCCAAGATGACGCGTTCTTGCACGCCAGCCTCGATGAGAGAGGGATCCTTTTCAAGGGCGGCACTAAAGAAAGCCTCGCCCGGTAAAAACATCACCACAAAATCAGGGGTGGGCTGGAACTGTTCCCAATAAGCACGTTGGCTTAGGCTTCGAATATGGGTGCGCACCTGGCGCGCGTGGTCGTCAAGGAAGCCCCGGCGTTGATGGTCGTCGTTCGCTTCAATCGATTCTAAATAGGCCGACAGGGGGGTTTTGGCGTCAACAATAATTTTCCGGCCACCAGGTAAGTTGATCACCATGTCCGGCCTTAAGCGGCCTTCGTCCCCCTGGGCTTGTTCAATAAAGTCACAGTGGGAAATCATTCCCGCCATCTCCACCACGCGACGCAGCTGAATCTCACCCCATTGCCCACGGGTAGTAGGGGTTCGAAGAGCCTTAACCAGATTGGCCGTTTCCGAGCGGAGCTCTTTTTGGCTTGATAATAAATCGCCAACCTGACGGCGCAGATCACTGTAGGCGTCGATGCGTTCTTTTTCTAACAAACCAATTTTCTGATCAACCTGTTCCAGGCTTTTTTGAACAGGGTCAACCAGCTTAATCAGGCTTTGTTGGCGTTGGTCTAAATCTGTTTTTGATTCGGCAAAGAATTTTTCAAAACTTGACTGAGCCAAGGACAAAAAGGCCTGGTTATTATTCAACAAAGCTTGGTTCGATAAATTTTGAAAGGTTTCCGTTAATTGTTGGTGGGCCTGTTGTAGTGTTTCTATCTTTGTTAAGGCCTGTTCACGTTCATGATATAACGCAGATGTTAGACGTGCATTTTCCAGGTTAAATTCAACAGATTTCTGGCGATAATTTTCACTGCGACGAAATACCTTAACCATCGTGATCAGCATCGTTAAAACAACGAATGCGAAAGAACCTAAAATATAAACAAGCACAAAGTTTTCTGTTTAAAAAGGACCGTGTTTTGTTGTTTATACCACTTTCACATGAAAGTGCGGGAATTTTCTCGTCATTGCAAAGGGCCTTACTTACTCCTTGTCATCACAAGGAGCCGCAGGCGACGAGGCGATTCATAAAAATACATGGATCCCAACACCCTCTGCGAAGAGGGAGGCAAAATTATTTGATGGAGTTTATCTGAATTGGGGTTACTACTTGCCACCAAAAAGCTCAGAACCCGTAGGAACACTTGAACGATCATCTCCTATTGTAGAAGGTGTTGAATCTGGTGCAGGTGGTGGAGGAGGCGCAGGTATAGTAAAGACGTCAGTAATCAATGCTCTCAGGCGAGCAACGTCATACTTTCGGTTACTTAAGTCACTTAAAGTATTGCCGACAATGAATGATGCCGTTAAGTAGTTCACTGGATTTTTGAGATTTGGATTCAAGTTAATACGACCAAACACTCCTTCTGTACTGAATGTAGTTTTAGTATTGGATGTACCACGAGCGAGAACATTATCAAGAACGGTTGTTAGAACTGCTCCTGAATCTGCAAGGCTTAAGCTGTCTGGAAAATAGCCTTGATAAGCGGTGTAGCTAATTCCAAAAACTGTCCTAAGGAACATGCCCAATTTTTCAGCGGGTGTGATCCAATCTATCTTGACCAAACTTTGTCCGGTAGTGAAAAACGTATTAGGACACGCACCAGCATTTATTGTAAGTTGAATATTACTGAATCCATCAAGGTCAATCGCAGTAGCCGCTGTTGGTTCTGCAGCTGACATTAGTTTGGCACCAGTAGCCCCACCGAATTTCCTGCTTTCTGAAAGAGCGGTATATCCAAACCTGCACTCCATCAATTTATCAACGGCTTGTGTTAATTGCATGTTTGTAACGGCGACAGTATTATTTGCCACCATAGAAGCAATCGGGATGACTTTATCATTACCATCTGCAATTGCGTCACCATTCAGATTCACTTTTGCGGGAATGCAACCTAATGCCGTGGCAAGAGATCGAGTCGTTGCTTCGGCAATAGCGAAAGCTTTGAATTTTGAAGATCTGAGCTGTCTAGGGCGTGTCATCAATTAAGCCAAATAGCCGCAGCAACCAAATGTATGGCTCCCAGGAAGTTTCGAGCTGTTTTATCATATCGAGTGGCTATGGCTCTGTATTGTTTAAGTTTGGCGAAGAAGTTTTCGATGAGGTGCCGGGCCTTGTAGAGGTCTTTATCATACGAACAAGGGTTGATCCTATTCTTTTTTGGGGGAATGACCGCCTCACATCCTTTCTCTTCAAGTTTTTTTCTCATACGTTCGTCTGCGTCATAAGCCTTGTCAGCTAAGACGGCACCAGCTTGCGTAAGGTTATCTATTAAGGCATCGGCACCTTCTAAATCGTGATCTTGTCCGGCTGTTAAATAAAACCCTGTTGGATTTCCCAACGCATCACAGGTGGCATGAATTTTGGTGCTTAATCCTCCTTTGCTTCGTCCAATCGCTTGGTCAGCTGAGAATTCTTTTTTTTAGCACCAGCACTGTGCTGATGAGCACGCACTATACTTGAATCAATCATAGCGTATTCATTGTCAGCATCTTGGCTTAATAGCTCAAAAATTTTCTTCCACACACCTGATTGGCTCCACCTCGAATGGCGTAGATGAATAACTCTAAAATCCCCAAAACGTTCCGGTAAATCACGCCACGGAATTCCAGCTCGATATCGATATAGAACGGCTTCTATAAATAGGCGATTGTCTTTTGCTGTTGCACCAACATATCCTTCCCTTCCAGGTAGCATACCCTTAATGCGATCCCATTGATCATCCCGTAATGCGTAGCGTCTCACCGAAAAAAACCTCGTAAAATTTTTCTCAATTAAAACAGAAATCTATGACTTATTCAATTGATGACACGCCCTAGAAGTCACGTCAGAAACTGCAGGCAAATTATCCATCGCACCACTTGCATAAGCACCCGAACCAAGGCTGATGGCTGACAATAGCGACGCCAATTTAATATTATTTTTCATCCCAATAATCTCCGTAAAATAAGTTCTTAAAATAAACAAACATCTTGTACTTCTTTTTAAGTTAGTTTGAAATGATTAATGAATGCTTAATTCACTTGCTTATGTTAGGACAAATTTTAACGAACAATAATTACTTAATTTGAGAAATTATAAATTTTGATTGATGAAAGTAAGCGGCCAGGTTCCATTAAGGGCATTTTCGATACCGTTGCCAGTTTATGACAGGGCCCTGATCCTTAAGGAGTATTTTACACAAAGCCGCAATAGCCCCCCGTTCTAATCAGGGAATACCCCAGGGTTATGGCGTAGAAATTAATAGTGCTTTATAATTTCTTTTTTCTGGGAAAAGGTATTTTTATGGCACTTATGGACATGTTAAAGGGAATGAAAGATCAATGTAGGCCTTTAAGCAATGTTGAAAAAATGGAAAAAAAACTTTATGGAGCTTCTCTTGATATATTCAAATTCTTGGATAAAAATTAATCGCTTGGATTAATTTCTAGGCCATAGCCCTGGGTGAACTTGTACAATCCCACAAGAACGCTGGAAAAGTCTAATGAATTAGTCTAAACACTACTATGTGTGAATTCATAGCGTGGCGGAAAAAGTGTCTAAAAAGATTTTGATCCTGGGTGTTAATGGTTTTATTGGCAGTGCCTTAACAGAAACCATCTTACAAAGAACCGATTGGCAGGTCTTTGGTATGGATATGGGCGATGATAAATTGAAAGAAAGCCTAGGCCATCCGCGGTTTCACTTTGTGGAAGGGGACATCACAATCAATAAAGAATGGATCGCCTATCATGTTAAAAAATGCGATGTCGTTTTGCCCTTGGTTGCGATTGCCACGCCAAGCCTTTATGTGACGGATCCCTTGCGCGTTTTTGAATTGGATTTTGAGGCCAACTTACACATTGTCCGCCAATGTGTGACGTATAAAAAACGTGTCATTTTTCCATCGACATCAGAAGTTTATGGCATGTGTCAGGATGACGAGTTTAACGAGGAGACCTCGACCCTGGTGTTGGGCCCCATTCATAAACAGCGGTGGATTTATTCGTGTTCAAAGCAGCTGCTTGATCGGGTCATTTTTGCCTATGGCGTGCATGAAGGGCTTGATTACACACTGTTTCGCCCCTTTAATTGGTTAGGGCCGAAACTGGACAATATCTTTTCCACCAAGGAAGGATCATCGCGCGTGGTGACCCAGTTCATTGCTGATATATTGCATCGCCAGGAAATTAAACTGGTTGATGGTGGTGAACAGCGGCGGTCGTTTACCGACATTGATGATGGTATCGATGCCCTGATGCGGATTATTGAAAACCCAGAGGGTAAGGCCACTGGGCAGATTTTCAATTTGGGAAATCCGGCCAATGACGTATCCATTAAAGAATTGGCAGAGTTATTGGTTAGATTGGTTGGTACGTATCCTGGTTACCAGAAAGTTGCCGACAAGGTTAAAATTAACGCTGTGGATTCGAAACATCATTACGGGGTGCATTATCAGGATATAAGCCGCCGTGTACCATCGATTCTTAGGGCACAGACAGCGTTGAACTGGCAACCCAAGATTGATCTAAAAACGGCGTTGAAAAAGACCTTGGACTATCACCTGGCGAACGCTGGCGAGAAGCTTGACGAAGAATAGAAAAACGACTCCACCCTCCGTGCTTGTTCTTAATGTTTGCAGGGCATGGTGGAGTGATAGTCGAGAGGTTTTTTAGGACGTTGGTATGTTTCCTTAAGAGCCTCATCAAGCCCACGACCCTTCTTGATAAGTTCCTCAAATAATCTTACCTTGGCATGCGTTGACTACCTTACCTGTTAGATAGTCCGGCCTGAAGTATTGCTTCTAAGGTAGTGATTAGCGATTGTTTGTGAGAGAGCAAGGTACAAAGAATAACAATCAAGCTCACAAGAAGGCAGACAACAAGATGTATGGGCGTTTCTATGCTTTCCTTAAAGATCCTGAGAGCTTTCTGGAGCCAGTCATAAAAGCTTTAGTAGGTTTCTACATCGTGTTTTTTGTATCCCAGAAGAAAGACGTTGGGGCGAACATATGTTATGGTTCAGTACAATAGATACCAACGAATAAATATTTAATGATTTGGCGCGCGACCGTTCTCACCCTTTTCCCTGAAATGTTTCCCGGCCCCTTGGGTCATTCCCTGGCGGGCAGAGGATTGTCTCAAAACATTTGGCAACTGAACGCCGTAAATATTCGTGATTTCGCCCTGGATAAGCACAAAACCGTGGATGATACGTGTTTTGGTGGAGGAGCCGGCATGGTTTTAAAACCCGATGTGGTGCATGCTGCCCTGCAGGCGGGGTTAGAAAGTTACCAAGGTGCCCAGCCATCCATCCTTTATATGACGCCGCGGGGCGTTCCCTTGACTCAAAACAAAGTCCATTCTTTGGTTGATACAAATCCTGCGGGTTCCATCATCCTGTGCGGCCGCTACGAGGGGGTTGATGACCGCGTCATTCATCATTGGCGCGAACACCACGGGTTGCAAGAGGTTAGCCTGGGTGATTATATCTTGTCTGGCGGAGAGATGGCCGCCCTTACCGTCATTGATGCCTGCGTGCGTTTATTGCCAGGCATTGTGAATACCCAAGAGTCTTTGGAGTCTGAAAGTTTTGAACTAGATTTACTGGAATTTCCCCACTATACTAAACCACAAAATTGGCAAAACCAGATCGTGCCTGAAATACTGCTGTCAGGTGATCATAAAAAAATAGCCGCATGGCGTCATAATCAAGCAGAACAAATAACCAAGGAGCGGCGGCCAGACTTATGGCAAGCTTATCTGAATAAAAAACACTGTTAGACCAGAGATAGGGTCTGACCTCAGCGCCTTAAAAACGTTGAGATAGCCAAGGAATTTATAATGAATCTGTTACAACAAATTGAAGCCGAACAAGTTGCTAAACTCAGCGCCGGTAAAACACATCCTGATTTTCGCCCTGGCGATACGATCAAAGTCCTCGTCAAAGTTGTCGAGGGTGAGCGCGAACGTACCCAGATTTTTGAAGGTGTCGTTATTGGTCGTAAGCACCGAGGTTTAAACTCCTCTTTCAGGGTGCGTAAGCTTTCCTATGGTGAAGGCGTTGAACGGGTTTTCCCCCTGTATTCACCCAATATCGCTGTAGAGGTTGTGCGTCATGGTGATGTGCGCCGCGCCAAGCTTTATTATCTGCGTGGCCTGACCGGTAAGCGGGCTCGTATTGCTGAAAAACGTCGGGACATACGTCCAGCTGCAAGCAAATAAGTATATCTTTATCTAAAGGGGGATCCTGTGATCCCCTTTTTTTAAGTGTTTCTAAAATCGATAACCGACACCTAGATTAAAGGGGTACTTTGGCGGTCCACTTCTTCTGAATGGGTCATATATTTCTATCGCGCCGCTTGCTCCAAGGGTATCGACCATATTAAGAACCTCATTAATAAGTGCTTGGTTTGCCTGGGCTTGACGTTCTTGGATAGCTTGTTGTGTTGTCAGTCTCATGTGGCCCCCACTAAGACCATCCGTTAACCGTATGTTATTATACTTGTACGCATGGAAGGCACTTATAGGAAACATTGAACCGCGCTTACGGTATTTCTCAATAACGCCAGCCAGGTTGGTTTGTACCATACCCCCAAGCCACTCTTTTACAGTTTCAAGGGTAAGATGTTCACGTTTAAATCTCTCATTTTTTGGCGCTTCTTTAGCCGTTATTCCTTTATTTTCAGGTTCAGCAGAAAAAATTTCGATGCACATCCAAACATATTTTCTATATAGTTGTTGGACTGCATTGTCCAGTTGTATGCCGCCTTCACCTGCAAAAACCTTTTCTAAAATGCCAGGTATATCATTCACCAACATGGTTTTGGATTCATACCATTCATGGGCTGTGCGTATCTTACCTGGCAGACAAGGCGAACTATCGGACGGTGTCGCATCGCTGTAAAATTCCTCTAGGCATCCATTACTTTTTGCGTACAGGTAAGCGATGACAAAATCATGGGCGCTATTTAACCAAGTTTGTTTTGTAAGCTTTTGCTTATCCTCTTCTGAGCTTCCCGCTGCAACACTTCCATGACCAAATCCAGGAATATTATGGATGTTATTAGGATCTAAGAGAGCTTGTTGTACCCCATTCAACAGTTCATCGAAGTATGTTCTTTTTATAGGTGAAAACGTGTAACTTTGAGATTCGGTCCTAATCGCCTGGATAAACGAATTAGGGTTTCTTAAAGCATCAAAAGAACCTTGATCCCTATATGGATCTAAGCGTGCCTGGACGAAGGAAGGTTCAAGTCCCAAAAGTTCTATCCCTTTCAAAGCCCTTTTTGCAACTTTTGCCGGGGATGAGTCATGGTTATAGGATTCAAACTTACCAGAAACAATATCGGCTATATGTTCGCTGGATCGTATGGGACGAACGGGAGGATAATTCGTATGGGTACACCCATAATTACCACCAAGATTTGGCATTCCGCTGCTGTATCCAGGGTTAGAAAAGTTGCTATAAACATAGTCCAGATAGGTGTCCACTTCGCCTATAAGGTCATAATTAAAACCTTTCTGTGAAAGAATTGAATGAATCGAATAATTTTTTGTTCCGATGGCGCGACCCAACGCAGCAGAAAGCGAAATGTTCAACAATATTGTATTGTGACGCAATGTTGTTTTGTTGAGGGCTGTAGGGTTTAAAAGATTATATGCTTCCAATAACTCATTCATTACCAACTTTTCGAAACTGCCGTCATACAAGGATGGATCCCCCAACTCAGCAGCCTTTTTACGCCCAAGATTAGCAGCAGCTTGAAGCAGAACCCGTTCTTCTTCTTTGGTGGCTGTTCGCTTTTCATCAATTTGCACAACCTGACCGCTTATTAAACGCGCCATATCGTTATAGGCTTTATCCAGCAAGTTTTCCGGGTTAACGGATTGTCCACTTTGAAGTGTTTTTTCCACCTCATCTGAATCAGCTGTGGCTAGGGTCTCACCAAAGGAATTCAAAAAGCCCGTTAATTTAACTGCGGCGTTTGGCTGAGATATCCAGTCCTTCAACAGATCGTCAGACCCGCCTGCTCTTTGCAAAGCTGACATTTCTCTTTGAAAATCAGCCGTGGTTCCAGCGTAGCGCGGATCAAAACCGAAAAAATCTTGCGTTGGTTTTTTGCAGGCAATGGCTACTGCCTGCGCAGCCAGTGCAGCATTCGATTGCGGAGTGGGATTAGTTGTGCGCGAGGGGGTGGAATATGACGAGGAAAAGGAGTGTGTCTGTGTTGCCCTTCTTAGAGCCTCGTCCAGACCGCCCCAAACACTAGTATTGTAGACAGTGGAGTTAAAGAGTGCTCTTTGCCGAGCTTGCATCGAATCTTCTTGGGAGGACCAAGCTTTATGGGTATTGAGAAAAATGCTACAACTGGCCCCTAAAAGTAGAAAAAGTATTTTTCTGTTCATCTGCCTAAAATCCTATATTTACTAATTTGAAAATTAAGAAAATCATTCTGGTTTTTAGATATATACCTTCTCCTGTTTTTTCAAGTAGAAATACAAATTACGAGGCAAATTATGAAGATAAACTACTAAACACAACGTTTCACCCGCAAAGCTATATTACCCAACCATTATGTTCCTTGTGGCTGAAGGCAGACGAACGGTCAGCCCATCCAATTCATCACTCATAATAATTTGGCATCCCAGGCGGGATGTTTGGGTTAAGCCAAACGCCAAATCGAGCATGTCCTCTTCATCTTCGGTAGCCGGCGACAACAAATCATACCATTCGCTTTCAATAACAACGTGGCAGGTTGAACAGGCCAGTGACCCTTCGCAGGCACCCTCCAAATCGATTTTGTTCCGGTGGGCAATTTCCAAAATGGAAAGACCAAGGGGTGCGTCGACCTCTTTGATTGTTCCGTCTTGTTCAATAAATTTCATTTTAGGCATCGTTGTTTCTCACTTTATTATTATAGTATGGAAAATTAAAGATTTCGCACCGGTCTTAACTGCGATTCAATCGCAAGACGCTTTTGAAGATCCTCTTCCCCACACAGAAAACTTTGCTGCAGCATAGTTTCTAAGTCTTCCAGGGTCAATCCATAACTGGGCTTAACTGTCACGGTTTGATAAATTTCTGTTGTTTTCTCTTGCGCCTTTACCGTTAAAAGGCCGTCAGCATCCAGGGAAAAAGTGACCTCAATCCGGGCAACGCCAGCGGGCAAAGGGGGAATTCCCTCTAAAATGAATTCGGCCAATGATCGACAATCTGTGACCAATTCACGGTCCCCCTGAATTACATGAATCTTTATGGCCGTTTGCCCTGGTTGATAGGTTGTAAATTCTTGGGATATGACGGCTGGAATGGGTGTG
The DNA here is from genome assembly GCF_004210305.1 of Candidatus Finniella inopinata. Classification (NCBI taxonomy): domain Bacteria; kingdom Pseudomonadati; phylum Pseudomonadota; class Alphaproteobacteria; order Holosporales; family Candidatus Paracaedibacteraceae; genus Candidatus Finniella; species Candidatus Finniella inopinata. The sequence continues at coordinate 80,288 of NZ_SCFB01000006.1, forward strand.
TTACGAGGAATGATTTTTTCAACCAACCCGCCCATGGTCTCAATCCCCAACGATAAGGGCGTCACATCTAACAATAATGTATCACCCCCCTGTGTTAAAGCATGGGCCTGCAGGGCGGCGCCCAGGGCCACCACCTGGTCAGGGTCAAGATTGGTCAAGGGCGTGCTTTCAAAAAACGCCTCCACTGCCTGGCGTACTGCCCGTAGCCGTGTTGATCCGCCCACCAAAACAACGCCCTTGATATCCTTAACATTCAAGTTCGCATCACTTAAAGCCTGCTGGCAAATGGCCAAGGTTCTGTCTATAAACGGCTTGGTTAAGGGATCTAATTGGTCTGGCGTTAAGGTCAGATTCTCCTTCGCCAGCCGCGCGGCATTCAGCGATGCAGATGAATCACCCCCCTTTTGCCAATACTCAACAATCGCCTGATCAATATCATCCCCCCCAAGATGCGTATCACCAGCAGTTGCCAAGACCTGGAAAACCCCTTTTGTCATTTTCAAAAGCGAAATGTCAAACGTCCCTCCACCCAGGTCATAAATGGCATAAATCCCCTCCACTCCATGATCCAGGCCATAGGAGAGGGCAGCAGCGGTTGGCTCATTAATCAGGCGCAAAACCTTTAGCCCTGCCAGGTGGGCCGCATCCTTAGTTGCCTGGCGCGCGGTATCGTCGAAATAGGCAGGCACAGTAATAACTGCCTGATGGACTGGGAATCCCAAAATCTTTTCAGCGGTTTCTTTGGCATGCTGCAGGATCTTTCCCGACAACTCAACGGGTGTCTTTAATCCCTTGATTTTAAGCGACGGCTCTTCCATATGGCGCTTAAACGACGAAAATTTAATCGTTTGATCACCCGACCCATACGTCACAACCGAAGGCAACAAAGGGCCATTTCCCAAATCAAGGGTTTTCGGGATGCCATTTTCGACAAAGGCCACAACGGTATGGGTCGTGCCAAGGTCAATACCAATTGCTGCCCCAGATTTGTCTGGCCCAGATAGGGTGTCAGGTTCTTGAATTTGTATGAACATTCTATTTGTTTGATCAAAATATAAAAGGATTAAAAGGATACTACCACTTACACTGTCCACATCAACGATGTTTTTGGAAAAATTCCTTTAATAAAGCGGCACTTTCTGTTTCCAATATCCCCCCCATGGCTTGGGGCTTATGAAGGCTGTGTTCAAAGACTCTTGCCCCATGGTCAACGGCGCCACCTTTAGGGTCATAGGCCCCAAAATAAACGCATCGCATGCGCATCAAGGCAATCGCACCCGCACAATGGGCACAGGGTTCTAAGGTGACGTACAAATCACAATTTTCCAGGAAGGGCTGTCCAAGCTGGGGCAGCGCAGCACGAATGGCCAATATCTCGGCATGTGCGGTGGCATCGTTTAGTGTTCGACAAAGATTGTGGACCTCAGAGAGAATACGCCCCTGATAGACAAGAACGGCGCCCACAGGAACCTCGTCTTGATCAAAAGCTTGGCGCGCCCGATGTAAGGCGATTTTCATGAAATCAGACGTTGGAGTCATAAGAAAGGATGGCGGGAGTGACGGGACTTGAACCCGCGACCTCCGGCGTGACAGGCCGGCGCTCTAACCAACTGAGCTACACCCCCTTACAGCAAATTTGCGGCAAAGGTATATTCTATATCTAATGGATTAATTAAAATTTTGCAACTTTTTAAAAGCGTGCCGTTGAAGTTACTTACTTAGATTTCTCTTCCAGGCTTTCAAAAATTTCTTTATGGTCCTCCCATAAGAGTTTTGGATTTAGAAAGGTTTGCTATGTTGAGAATTTTGATGCTTGGCGTTTTCTTAAGCTTGTGTTTGGGTGGTTGTTATTCTCCTTCTCCTGTAATTGAACCTAAAAAGACCCTTAAAGAGACAAGAGAACGTTATAACGATGAAATTATGAAGGAGGAGCCTATTCCCCCTATCCCCAAGCCGTCAAAAGAGGATCATATTACCCCCATTCCTTCTACCCAATGGGATCAAATCCCCCGTTCCGGTTATATCGTCGTATCCCCAAAAAATACACGCCCTTTGCAATGATGCGGTAATGGGCTAGAGTAGCTGTTTAAAATCATATTCCAATTGCATCCTTATGTCTGCTGTTTCTGCCTTAATCTCTCATAGTGCTATTGTTCATCTGCACAATCTTTTGGCCGATGATATGCAGCGTGTTAACCAAGCAACACTGGGTCACGCTCAAAGCAAGGTAGGTTTGGTAGAAAAAGTTGCCCAGCATCTGCTGTGTTCCGGTGGCAAACGGTTGCGGCCTTTGTTGACCATAGCCTGCAGCCATTTGTTTCGCGATCAACCTGGTTACGCCGTCCAGCTGGCGGCCGCTGTAGAGTTGATTCACAGCGCGACCTTGCTTCATGACGATGTGATTGATGAATCAGATTTAAGGCGCGGCCAAGCCACAGCCAACCGATTGTGGGGCAACGTGCCCAGTATTCTTGTAGGTGACTTTTTATTTTCAAAAGCTTTTCAATTGATGGTCGAGGCTGAAAACCAAAAAGTCCTGGAAGTTTTATCGAAGGCATCCACCCGAATTGCTGAGGGGGAGGTCTTGCAGTTGGAGCTATTAGGTGACTTGAACCTTAGCCTGGAAAATTATTTAGAAATTGTGGGTGCGAAAACCGCATCGTTGTTTGCTGCAGCGTGTCAGGTAGGCGGAATGATTGTTGATATGCCTGTCTGGCTGGAAGATGATCTGTATCAGTTTGGGTACAATTTGGGCATCGCTTTTCAAATTACGGACGATATTTTGGATTACGGTCCGGGCGGCGAGAAATTAGGAAAATCGGTCGGCAACGATTTTTTTGAAGGGAAAGTCACCCTGCCGGTTTTGTTAATGTGTCAAAATCCCGATTTTTTTCCGGTGTGGGAGAGTTGGTTTGATCAGCCCTCACGCAATGAAGATGATTTTAAGGCGGCGCAAAATCTGTTGCAGGGCCAGAATATGCTGGAAACCTGTTATGAATATACCAAGCCCTTTACTGAAAAGGCCCTTCATCACCTTTCAAAAATGCCCGCTGGTGTTATGCGTGATGCTTTGAATGCTTTGATAAGTTGGATTTGATAGCGCGTGACATCGTTTTCGACCAACAAATTCCTTCCCTACACACCGAACCAGCTGTTCGAACTGGTGGCAGACGTCAAATCTTACCCACAGTTTATCCTCGGTATTTTAGAAACCAGTGTTGACCCCATAACGCCGAATCTTTTTAAGGCCCACGTGCGTTTTGGCAACAGGCTATTCCAGAACCAATACGATTGTCAGGTTGAATTAAACCCCTTTCAATCCATTGTGATAAAAGGGTTGGATGGGCCGTTTACGCACATGAACAGTCAATGGATTTTTTCGCCTGATCCGCAAAAGACTGGAACAAAGGTGGCATTTTCGGTCGATTTCGCATTTAAAAATAAATTGCTGCAGCATTTGGGTGGACCGATCTTTCATCAATTAACGCAACGCATGATGCAGGCGTTTGAGGAACGGGCCAAGACAATTTTCTCCCATTTCTAAATTGCGCTGACATTTTTTCAATTGGAAATGTACAGAGAATGATGTTAAGCATCCAGCATCATGTATATGTCCTTCAGGATGGTTAATATGAGCTTTTTAAAGGACCTCGGTCGAGATCAGAAGGAGGCCATCTGTCTTCTTCAGATTGGTACCTTCTTAGAATACTTTGATTTGATGCTTTATGTTCATATGGCAGTATTGCTGAATGAGCTTTTTTTTCCGAAAACCGACCCGCATACGGCATCTTTAATCACCTCCGCTACACTTTGTTCTACATATATACTAAGGCCTTATGGTGCTTTGTTGTTTGGATATATTGGCGATAATATAGGCCGTAAAAAAACGATCATCATTACCACTTCAATGATGTCGCTTTCTTGTCTTGTCATAGCCAATCTACCAACTTATGCCCAAATTGGAATCACAGCGACCTTACTGCTTACAGGATGCAGAGTTGCTCAAGGGCTTTCGTCTATGGGTGAAATTGTGGGTGCCCAAATTTATGTGACTGAACTTACGAAACCACCGGTCCAATATCCCGCTGTGGCCTTTGTAACAGTGGCTGCGGCGTTGGGCGCGGTTGCTGCCTTAGCTGTAGCTTCGCTGGTTACCCATTGTGGGTTAAACTGGAGAATTGCTTTTTGAATTGGTTCCGGGATTGCTGTAGTAGGTTCTGTGGCTAGAACACGATTGAGAGAAACCCCAGAGTTTTTGGCAGCGAAGGAGAAAAAAAGAAAAAAGAAAGCCGGGTCGTTATCGTCTGTGTCTGTTACAAATACGCCCGATGAAAAAGTTAACAAGCAGAGCATTTTTGCCTCTTTCCTTATACATTCTGGGTGGCCTTTTTCTTTTTACTTAGTGTTTGTCTATTTTAACCCAACACTTTCGCGTTCTTTTGGTTATTCTTCAGAGGATATAATTCTTCATAACTTTTTCTTGTCCTTAATCTTTTTATTCACGTTTATATTATGGGCCGTTTTAAGCTACAAGACGCCTCCTTTGAAAATAGTAAGGGTCAGAGTCAAGCTGAGTGCCGCCTTTATGCTTTTTATGCCGTGGATCGTTTCCAATTGCACAAGCCCTAATCAGCTTTTTTTGGTACAGGCTGTTCTGCTTTTATTATCTTTGTCAGGAACTCCCTCGGAGCCTATCATGATTAAAAATTTCCCCGTCTTCCATCGCTTTAAGGTAGCCAGCTTCATCTACGCCATGTCACGCGCTTTGATGTACATCGGGACATCTTTTGGATTGGTTTATTTGACGGAATGGTTTGGGCACTGGGGAATACTGATTCTGGCCTATCCGACCATTTTTGGAATTTTGTGGAGTGTACAGCATTTTGAAAAAATAGAAAGATTGAGATTGGCCGGGACCTCTTCCAAATCTTCAGATGGCATATCGTACGAGCAGGTTGCGTGACGAAACTTGTTAATATTGTTTCATCACGCTAGGTTTTTTTTGGAATCTATGGCCAAACAGGCAAAGGAAGACTGGAAGCGTTTGAAAATTTAACGTTGGGCGCAGGTATGCTGTTCATGTTTTGTTTCCTTAAATAAAGATAAAATGTCTCTAAAATTAATTCTATTAGACCGAGAAACCGTTCGTCAACCCTAAAATATTACTTGCGTTAAGTGCCATCTCACAAAAAAGCACGCAAAAAAGATCTGATTTAAGGTTACACTATTTGATATTCGAAACCTAACAGCGACCTGTCTCATGTTTTTTCGTCGTCGTACTCAGCATACATCCTTGGATATCTGGCCCGGTTTTGTCGATGCCTTGGCTACTTTATTGATTGTCGTTATTTTTGTGTTAATGACGTTTATCGTCTCGCAGTTGTCGTTGACAGACGCCTTGCAGGGACGCGACCAAGCCTTGGTGAGCCTCACTCAAAAACTTAATACTCTGGCAGACACGCTGGGGTTAGAGAAAAAACAACACACCGAGACGCTGCAGAAAAATCACCAGTTAGAAGAATCCTTGGTGGCCTTGCAAACTCAAATTAGCCTTTTGAAAGCCTCCGTCGGCACCTTGGAAACTGAAAAAACACAAACGCAGCAGAAAAATCAATCTTTGTTGGAAGAATTACAAACGTTAAATCAGAGCCTGCTTGACCTTAAAAAAACCCTTAACTTACAGACAGAGGATGCAGACACCGCTAAAAAAGAGTTTGAGAACACCTTGGCGATGAAGCTTAGCGAGTTGAAAGATCTGCAGGCACAACTACAAACTTTGCAACTAACCCATCAAGATTTAACCACAGAACATAAAAAGAACTTATCCTTAAACCGGCTGGGTCAATACCGATCAGAATTCTTTGCCAAACTGCAACAGGCCATTGGAGAGCGATCTGACATGCTGATTGTGGGGGATCGCTTTGTTTTCCAATCAGAGGTTTTGTTCGAAAAAGCCTCGGCAGAGCTTGGGGTTGAGGGAAAGAAAAAACTGGATCAGTTGATTGGCGCCCTAAAAGAAATCGGGACCAAAATTCCAGGCGATTTGCGATGGGTTTTGCGGGTTGATGGGCACACCGACCAGCTGCCCATTAAAACAGCCCAGTTCCCATCCAACTGGGAACTATCCAGCGCCCGCGCCATTTCTGTTGTGAAGTATATGATCGAAAAGGGTATTGACCCCCATCGACTGGTGGCCGCCGGATTTGGCGAACACCAACCCTTAAACCAAAAAAGGCAAGACGAGAAGGACTTAGCCCGTAACCGTCGCATTGAATTCAAATTGGATCAGCGTTAAGGGGCTCATATTCATAATAGCAGTTTTTTATCGGCTTGACTTTTGAAAATAAACCCCTACCTTAAGGGCATGTCAGGTGACTGGGTGATCGCTGTTTATTCAGAGGAAAGTCCGGGCTCCATGCAAACAGGGTGCCGGATAACGTCCGGCGGGGCTTGCTTTTAGCAGGTTTTAGGGAAAGTGCCACAGAAAATAGACCGCTTGTAACAGAGTAAGGGTGAAAAGGTGTGGTAAGAGCGCACCGCGCGTTTGGTAACAGGCGTGGCAGGGTAAACCCCACCCGGAGCAAGACCAAATAGGAACAAGTTATTATTGTACCGCAAGGCACAATAATACGGTGGGTTTGCACGCCGTTGTTCGGGTAGGTCGCTAGAGGTGATTGGTAACAATCATCCCAGATGAATGATCATCCAAGGATTTTATCCTGGACAAAACCCGGCTTATAGGTCACCTGAATATTTCTCTCTCAAAATCAATATAGAACTAATTAACTTTACATTAGGAATTCCGAAAGTATAATCAGGATAGTTTATCTTGATGTGGCATTGTTAGTTATGAAAAAAGTCTTCTTGCACCTGTTTATTCTTGTTGTGTGGTCCGTTGGCGGGGCTTATGCCTCTTCGGAAAACGATGCGCCCGTGGCATTGGAAAAGCCCGGTGAAATGTCATGTATGGTATGGCTTGGAGATCTTGAAGGAAGAAGGGATGCTATTGTAAACCAGTTGGCGAATATAAGAGATTGGAGCGACGAGGGTCGAGAGGAATTACAAGATGAATTAAATAATATTTCTTACGAAATTTCTCGCACGATTGGTGGTAGGTATGGCATTTCTGACACTCCTGCAACTACAGAGGAAAGAGAGAAAATCTTAAGCTCTATACACAGAACGCGCCAATTTGATATCGCCGTTCCAAATGCAATGTATACTTACCTCAGTTACAAAGAAGTTGAGAAACAAGACCCCCTCTACTTATCCAAAGCTTCATTAGAAAAAATTGCTAAGAAAATAAGTGCAAATGTGAACGTTCTTGAAAGCCATCTGGCAGCGATCGCTGTGGCTGACGGGGCCAGTTTTTCATTAAAGGTCCCCCATGCCAATATGGATATGAATACAGTGGTAGAGAATATCCTGTTTACCCATGATGAGGAAGACGCAGAGGATTTAAATCGGCTATTGGACACTCTTCCTGCTTCAGAAAAACATACTCTTATTCAAACCCTGATGAAAGTTACACAGGATAGTAAGACGTATCCATTTGTTGTCAAAGATCTGCCTGTTCAGCAGAAAGTACGTGACCAACTTGTGGAAAATAATAAAGAAACCTTCTTGAAGTTTTTGCATCCTGAAACAGGTGACGATGGAAATACAATAGATCCCGATATTTTCCCTCTTAAAATTTGTGCGCGTCTGAAAGTTGGGATTGCTGAACTGTATTGGGACGTATGTTCCCTCTATAATGAATCTGATGATATTTTAGAGGGTGCCTGGAGGAATTTAGCGTCAAGTACTGAGGCAACGTTGGCTGATTTGTTAGATGCTGCAGATGGCTTAAAAGAGCTTGGAAAATCTGATTTGGCGTTGGATGCATGGCAGAAGGTAATTGAGCATCGGGATGTGAGTGCTGAGAGTTTAAGGGATGCGATAAGACAAGTACGCGAATTAGCAGGAACAGATAAATCTAAAAAAGCACAAGATCTATCAATAAAGGTTTTGGAAACGCAAATAAACCACCCCGATGCGACTGTTGAGGATTTAAAGGAAATTGTAACCGCATTCGAAAACCTTAAGCGTCCCGATATGGTGCTACAAGCTCGTGCAAAGATAATTGAGCATCCGGATGCAAATCCTACTGATTTGACTGAACATGTAAAGTATTTTCAGAAGATTGGCGAAGTTAATTTAGAAATAAGGGCTTTGGAAAAAATAAGAGATTATAAGAACCGAGACATAAGTGATTTGAAGAAAGTAGCAAAAGAATTAGAAAGATTAAAAAATACGGATTCAGCAGCAAAAGCCTGGGAAATGATCATAAACCATAAGCATGCACCACAGACTCAGGATTTAAAGGAAGCAGCTCAAGCGTTAGAAAGACTAAAAAAACCTGATCTAGCAATACAGGCATTAAAAAAGATAATAAACAAGCCTTACATTATGATGCTTGATTACTATCAAGACGAGTTAAACGAGTTGAAAAGATTGGGCGGATCTGCCGCGCTAATAGAAGTTTTGCAAGGGATAATAAATAATCCAAATACAAGCATTGATAACTTAAAGACGGCGGCAGAGGAATTAGAAAAATTAAATGAATCTGGTCTGGCAATACTAGCTTGGAAAAAGTTTAAAGGGGACCCAGCTGTAGACACTGATGAAAAGCAAGAAGCAGAGGAAGCCATAAAAAGGCTAACGGAAGGACTAGAACACAAGTCTGCAGCCAGTAGCTCTTCACCAAAATAAAAGTTCAGCAAAGTCATTTGAAAAGGGTGTATAAGTGCAGCAGGTGATTTTGTTTGGTTCCTTCGTAACCTTAGCGTCCATTATGTCACCCCCGCGAAGGCAGGGGTCCAGTTGTATTGTTCTAGATTCCCGCCTTTGCGGGAATGACAAGGGAATGGCATTTGGGACGTTACAATGACGAAGAAGCAGCAAAATGAGCTGAATTGGCTATAATCTAAAAAGTCACAAAACAGAGAAGGAAATGAACAATGGGCATGAGTTTTGGACATTTATTGATGCTGGGTGTGATTGTGCTGGTTATTTTTGGCGCGGGCAAGTTGCCTCAGGTTATGGGCGATCTGGCCAAGGGCTTAAGGGCGTTCAAGGATGGCATGAAAGATGGCGATGACAAAAAATAATGTGATCAGAGCCTAATCACCGACAGCTGCAACCCCAGGTATGGCAATTGGTGGACTGTTTTAAAGCGGTAACTGAAAAATTCTTCGGGGTTGGTAAAGGTATTAAAGGGCGAGGTGGCGATATGTTCAACGCCCGCCTTCTGCAGCCGATGCACCACGTAACCTGGTAAATCAAAATAAAAATGATCGGCCCGATTGCCGGGTATAAAAAATTCAGGTCTATACGCACCCGGATGGTCTTTCATAGCTTGAACGAAATCAGGTCCCACCTCGTAAGAGGACTGCCAAATGCATGGACCCAGGGCCACCTTTATGTTTGACCTATTCGCCCCCACCTTAATCATCTTATCAAGGGTCGATTCCAAAATGCCCTTCAGGGCCCCCCTCCACCCCGCATGGGCGCCGGCCACAACTTGATTTTCAGAATCAGCAAAAAGAACAGGCACGCAATCGGCCGTTTGTATGCCCAATAAAAGGTTGGGCTTGGTTGTAACCAAAGCATCGCCTATAGCTACGTTTTTAAAAGGTCTGTCAACGATGTGAACGATATCAGTATGTTGCTGATTAACGATAACCAGATCATCCAGAGTCAGACCAAACTGTTGGCAAATACGGCGGCGGTTTTCCACAATCTCATCGATGTTATCCCCCTTGTTCATGCCCACGTTCAAGGTTTCAAAACCAGGTTGAGCATGGCTCACCCCGCCCTTGCGTCCAAAAAAGCCATGCTTAATGCCGTTTAAAATTGGTGATGTTATGTGGGGGATCTGGGTCATGGGAAACCTTTATGAAGGTGGGGCTTTAAAACGATCTGCTATATCCTAATGATACTATTCCGGGTCAACTAAATTCAATTCTCAGTAATGATACCGACAAGAAAGAACTCTTATTTTCTTATCCTCAACGGTGTACACCACCCGATGTTCTTGATCGATCCTTCTGGACCAAGACTTTTCAAGTTTGTGTTTAAGACGTTCTGGTTTCCCTGTTCCTGAAAAAGGCGACCTTCTGATTTCCTCTATCAATGCCATTATTTTTTGTGCTTTTTTTCGATCAACCTCTACCCAGTAACGCAGGTCATCAAAAACGTTCTCATCAAATTCCAAGTGCATTTTTGACCGTTTCTAGGCTATGTCCTTCTTTTCGATCAAGGGCATCCAAAAGTCTTGAAAGATTCTTGGGTGATTGGCAAAGGTAAGCAGTTTCTTGAAGGGATTGAAAATCCTCCTCAGAAATGACGACCACATTCTCGCCCTTCTTCCTTGTCACAAGAATTGGCGTATGGTCCAAGCAAACACGATCAAAATTCTTTTTCAGGTTCTTTCTAATTTCGCTGTAAGAAATACCTATATTCATAATCCCCTCTATAATTGTACAATTAAATTGTACAATACTTCAATGTTTTTACCAATCAAAATCCCCCAAGCTATGGCCGCCACCGCCCCGCAAAGGCTGAACGCCAGGGCATGTGGACCCCAGCAACGCAGTTTGTAAGCTTAGCCACCAGGACATGGGGTCGGATGTTCTGTATATAGCAGCTCTCCCAAAGGTCATCAGAGAAAAAATGGTAAAGGCCCATCATATGTTCCTCTAAGTCCAGCATAACGACGTCGGTATGAAAAGGCGGGTGTCCGTCCGATTCTAACCCAGGCCTTTGCTGCACAGTAAACAGAAATTTTTGAGAGACAAAACCCAATAAACTGTGACTGGCCAAGGCTCCCAACGCCTTTACGCAATCGTCATTTCTGTTGAAATCTTTAAGGATCAACCAAAGGGGATAAGGGGAATCGGGAAACTTGGCAACATTGTAGGTCCCTACCATAAGGGGTTTTAGGGGTATTTCAAATGCCTGCGGAAGATCGGCGTCCAGGGCATCAAGACCTGGTTTGTATTGATTTTGAATGACATTCTTGTCCTTGATGCGCGCTCCATAAAGGGGACTTTTCGCTTGTTGCTTCAAATCCTTGGTGACGTAATTCCTGGCCACAATCGTAAAACCAGCCGTCCCACTCGCGGGCGTAAAAAAAGAAAAGTGCCCCTGTTGTTTTTGTGAAAAGGCCCCTGCCCCATCCCCCTTTATTTTTTCATAACTCTTATAAAAATAATCATCCAGGTGTGATTTAAACTCTGAGGTGAAAAGCTTGGTCCGATGATACGCCTTTAGCCCCGCAACCTCCCACCCATCAAAGGGAAGGGGGACGAACAACTCAAACGCATAAAAAAGCCCCGACAGTAACGCCAGCGCATTTTCTAGGTAGTCTACATCCAAATCCTCAAGGGCTTTACCACCTGTAAGCGATTGCAACAAACGGTGAATTTGGGTTTTAAACCCATCCTTCATGAATCCCCTTTCTTGCCTATAAACATCGTCATTTTCCAATAGACATGCGGCATGCTGCCACACTGACTCCGTGATGGCGCCCCATTCATCCTCCGTCGGGCCCACGTTCCCCACCTGTCGCTCTAGGCCAGCCACAACGCCAAATCGTTTCAGGTTAATACCATCCAAATCATCATAAGGTGTTTGGGCCGTTTCTTCGATTTTCTGGGCGTAGGTTTGATTTAAGCCCGCCAGTTCCTTATAAAATTCAGTTTGGGCATGAAGGGGTAAAGACAAGGACAAAAAGCCGAACATTAGAAAGCTGTTTTTTTTCATCAATTTAATCATCTAAATAATTCCTTTGAAACTTGTGGAAGCCACAGTAAGGATTACACAAAATAATTAAAAATTGTTTAAAAATTTTAATGACTTTAAGGCGAAACTTGTTTAAATAAAAAAACGAACTTTAACATTTAATTAATCATTTATATGACATATTCTAAATTAAGATTAATTTATAAAGGCCTTGAAAATGAGATTTCATTCGTTACTACTGTATGGTTTTTTTGTTTTGACCACCAACTTGCTCGCATCATCGGCTGATCTTGATACCCCAAAAGCTGATGTGGGGAAAGACTGGAGGCCTTTGGTTCAAAAACTTGATGATGGTTTTTATGTAGCCCAAATGAAAGATCACGACTTACGACTGGTGATGGAACGGGTGGACGATAACAATATCACGTTTTGGAAGAACTATAGTAGCGTCGAAAGCTACGGTGACCACCCGAACGGGACAAATATGAACAAAGACGGTTCCGATCACTTTCGAAGGGTATTAGGAGAAATATCACGTTTGGAAAGTGAAATCTGGGTCGCCTACATCACCCGCAGCCAGAATCCAGAAAAACATAGAGGTTCTGGGGGGGCAGACTACGATATTGAAATGTTTGTCACTGTAACCTCAACGCCCGAGGCTTTGAATTACATCCCACATGGGCGTTTCTGCGTCGCGCGCCAGCCTTCAAGGCAGTAGCGCACGCCCTAAGGGCATTTCTGTCGACCTTCATTCGTTTGCGGCAAAAGTTATGTTGATGCAAAACCCCAAACGGAGATGTATGATCAATGTCCCAAACGATATCATGCGAAGCATCTTAGCCAAGGCTTTACCAACAGGTGACCTTTTTGTTGGAACAAAGGAAGACGAACGTACAATGCAGATCAGAGAGAAAACAATCCAAAACAGAGCATCGGTAACGTTTGAAGAATTCAAAAATTCAACAGAAGGTCAACGGGTTAGGGGTGAAATTTTAGAGTACTTTAGCAAAAAACTTAACGCACCACCTGTACTGACAATGCAAATAAATGCTAGGATCAAGAGTAGAAAAACAGAAGAAGTTGAAGAATTATTGCAGAACCTTAGTCCGACTCAGTCTCAAGATGAAGTTTTTAAAAAACTCAGACAATTGATGGAAGTATATGACGTACAAGACGGAAAATTTATTCCGTCAAAAGCCAAACAGGAAGCTTATTTGTCAAAGGTTATGGAAGAGAAGATAAAGTCGGCGTTTGATTCTTGGCAACGACTGCCTTTAGAAAAGTCTGACGAGGATTACTTTAGCTTATTGAAAAAATATCCCTCTCTTATTTCGGTTGATATTGATAAGGAAACCAGATTTATCAAAAGCTTTACCCTTTACGATTCAGAACGCTCGACTGAACCCTGGTTAGTCATTGATGAACGCAATCGCCAAACCTACAATTGGCTTTACACAGGTCCATTTCTTCCAGCTGGCAACACCCATTATGTTGTCGTTGACTTGAATAAACTGGCTGATGCAAAGCCTGTGGGTGAAATGAAGCATTAAGCGTTTTCGCCCATCTAAAAACTTTTGGTCAAGAAGGCGCCAGTTCCACAAACGCCGTCTTGACCCCCTTGCCCTGGAAGATGTAGGTTTTAAGGTATCATCAGTCGTTAAAAACCGTCATCTATGAAATCCCCAACTCTTCATTCCCAAGGGACATAGGATTACACAAAAAGATTAAAAATTATTTAAAATTTTGCAACTTTTTTAAAAACTGTGCATTCTTGAAAGAATAGAAACCCAGTCAGAGAGTTATAATGTCTGAAGATTCTGATAACAAAGTTATTCCGTTCCGTGCCAGGCGACCAAGAACTAATAGAGAGACCCCACCCTCCAATGAGCCCTCGGCCAATGAATATGGCGAGCTTGATATCGTCTCGGAGAGTTCCCCGTCTGGTAGATTTTCTCGAACCCAGCGTTTTTTTTATACCATGGTCGCTTTGTTGTTGGTATTGGCAGTTTTATTGACCGGATTTTATATCCCTTGAAACAAACAAAAAACACCCTATATTCAAGGAAGTGAATTTATTAAGGGTTTGAATTCGAATGTTGAAACTATTAAGAAGATTTTTTGTTTTTACCTGTTTTCTAGGTGGCATTCATGCCCAGTCAATGGGGCTTGAGGGTGAGATAACGCGTGAGTACGCAACCTTTAGAGGCAGGCAAATTCCCAATCTGTCTAATCAGCCCTGCTTGGCCGTTCAATTCATTTACCATCTGCAAGAAAGCCGCGCAGCTCGTGCGGCTGAGAAAATTGCCCTAATTATTGGCTCTGGTGCCGGTGTTGGTGGAATCAGCGACCGTGCGGCTACCCCAGCGGAACGGGCTTTGATGGTGCGGGGATTAAATTTTGCCGTTAGGAACAATGCTGTGAATAGCCTTAAGCTTAATGGTGGCGCTGAGCATGTTCGTAAGCACCAAACCGTTGTTGCTCAGATAATTGAAAGTTATCAGAGGATTCAGCCATCGTGGTTAATAGATAGTGGTATAAACAATATGTATTATGGCGCTTTTCCTAAAACACCCGTTCTTCATCCTTATAACCCCTCACCCGGTGCCAACAGAGGTATGTTTCCTCTTACGCCAAAACTGAAAACGGGACTTTCTCGACCTCTTTTACCAGTCGCGCTTCAACAACAGATTGCCGGCATTAACGATAAAGACCTTGATATCTTTTTTGTTCCGCAGCCGTACATAAAAGAAAATGACATTAATGGAGAACTTTTTGATGGAGCACTTTTATTCCGGCCCCAATATTGGCTTGATCCAGACGCCCCTTTACAAGCATCAGGTTATAATAAGGGCTTTGATCCCCATATTAGTTTTTGGCAGACACCAACAGGAATAACCATCAACCGTGATAGCGGCGTTTTTCATGATGGAGGATTTAGCACTCACTCTGGTGATGAGAATATGCTTGTCTCCTCAGAAGCCAATTGTTCTATTGAAGATTTAATTGCTGGCAAAAGAGAGAAAAGTTTAGCGTTTTGGTCATTAACCAGTTATGCCGGGCGGAATGCATTGACCTTGCATTGACCTTGCATTGGCTATTGGGTCATGAAGATACAAGGGCACTGGAAGGATTGACGAGGCGTCCCCATGACACGATCCAGGTTCTAGGAGGTCTTATAAATGCGGACCCAACCCTAAAGGACCTGTATTTTCCTTTTTAATCATACTGAACCCCAGTCAAATACAACCCATGGGCAGGGGCGGTGGGGCCGGAAAGGGGACGTTGTTTGGAATCGCGAATTCTAATGACGTCTTCGCGGGTCCATTTCCCTTCGCCCACGCGTTTTAACGTTCCCATCATAATGCGCACCTGATTATGCAAAAACGACCGGGATGCAATGATCGCCACGATCCTGTCGTTCTCAACCGCAACGTCAAAACGGCTGAGGGTCTTCATGGGGCTTTTCCCTTGGCATTCGGCTGCCCGAAAGGCACTAAAATCGTAATGGCCCACCAATTCTTGAGCGGCCTGTTGCATCAGCCCGGCGTCTAATGGAGTCTTGACGTGCCAAGCCCGTTCGGATTCAAGGGCCAAAGGGGGGCGGCGGTTTATAATGTGGTAATGATAGGTGCGCAAGGTGGCCGAGAATCGCGCATGGAACGTATGGTCAACTTCCTCCACCTCTAAAACAGAAACCCCTTGATCTTGCAGATAAAAATTCAAGGCATCTCGCAACTGCAAAGGGGGGAAATACTTTTCCATATCGCAATGGCATACTTGGCCCGTGGCATGAACACCGGCATCGGTGCGACCAGCCCCCTCCACCAAAGTTTGTTGCTTGGTCAGTTTAAGGAAAGCTTTTTCAAGGGCACCTTGCACTGTTATAAGATCACCCTTTAACGGATTTGTTTGGCGCTGCCACCCGTGGAAGCAGGCACCGTTATATTCGATGGTTATTTTGTAGCGATGAAAGGAAGGCATATCGAAAGGCAAAATACTAAAAATTAACTTAATCTTAACGATAAGAACTGTATTTTTAAAGGTAAGACAATAAAAAAGTGTGGGACCAAGCCTTATGGCAGCCCATCTTAAAAGAGGCTGAAACCTTCTTAAAGGGACAGAGGAGACGACAAGCAATGTCAGAAAGTATACAACACAAACTGGATCGTGTGCGTCCGCCCCGTGTGCAAATTACTTATGATGTTGAGATTGGAAATGCCATCGAGATGAAGGAATTGCCCTTTGTCGTCGGAATCATGGCTGACCTATCCGGCATGCCAACGGACCCTTTGCCAAAAGTTAAGGCGCGCAAATTTGTTGAAATTGATCGTGATAACTTCAATGAAATTATGGCGTCCATCAAACCCCGCTTGGCGATAAGGGTTCCCAATAAAGTCCTTGGTGATGGTACTGACACCAGTATCGAATTATTTTTCCAAAGCATGGACGACTTCGGTCCTTTAAATTTGGTCAAACAAATTCCAGCCCTGGCAGAATTATATCAATCACGCACATTGTTAAAAGATTTATTAACCAAACTTGATGGCAATGACGCGCTGGATGAATTACTGACCGCGATTATGTCTGACACGGCAAAGCATGACGGTTTGGTTGCTGATTTAGGGGTCACAGACGCCGCTACGCCAACCCCTGTTTTCACAGAACTGTTAACAACGGGAAAATTGGCCCGCGATGAAACGCAAAATCCGTTTGCACACCAAATGCTGGGCGAATTCATAGCCCAATTGGCTAAGCCCCCGGCTGTTGTGACCAATAATGTGGTGGCCTTCATGAACCAACGCGTTCAACAAATCGACGAATTGATAGGGGCGCAATTGAATGAAGTCATGCATCAGTCTGACTTTCAAGCATTAGAGGGTTCCTGGCGTGGTCTGAATTACCTGGTCATGAATACGGAAACCAGCACCCATCTAAAGCTAAGGCTGTTGAACATTACGAAAAAAGAACTGCTGCAAGATTTGGAAAAGGCTATTGAATTTGACCAAAGCCAGCTGTTTAAAAAGATTTACGAAGAAGAATATGGAACCTTTGGTGGCCACCCCTATTCATGCCTGGTTGGCGATTATGAATTTACCCGTCATCCCCAAGATCTGGAATTGCTAGAAAGAATTTCTGGCGTGGCAGCCGCGGCCCACACCCCCTTAATTGTGGCGGCCCATGCCAAGCTTTTCGACCTGGATAGTTTTGAACATCTGGGCGTCCCCCGTGATTTAAGTAAGATTTTTGAAAGCTTGGAGCTGATCAAGTGGACATCGTTCCGCGCCAGCGAAGATTCCCGGTATGTATCCCTGGTGTTACCCCATGTTTTGATGCGCCTGCCTTATGGCGCCAATACGGTGCCGGTCGAAGGGTTGAATTTTGAAGAGGACGTCACCGGTTCCAACAGCAGCCATTTCTGTTGGGGGAATGCGGCCTATATTTTAGCCCAGAGGATCACCAATGCCTTCGCACTGTATGGTTGGACAGCCGCCATTCGGGGCGTAGAGGGCGGCGGTATTGTCGAGGATTTACCATCCTATACCTTTAAAACAACGGATGGAGACATTGCGCTGAAATGCCCAACAGAGACGGCCATTACCGATCGTCGTGAAAAAGAGCTGAGCGACCTTGGATTTATATCGCTGTGTCATTGCAAGGGTACAGACTATGCTGCCTTTTTTGGCGGCCAAACCAGCCAGAAACCAAAGGTGTATAATTTGGACGATGCCAATGCCAATGCGTCGTTATCAGCACGGTTGCCTTATGTCTTAGCAGCCTCGCGCTTCGCCCATTACATCAAGGTGATCATGCGCGATAAAATTGGCAGCTTTATGACAAAAGACAACGTGGCCTTGTATTTAAATACCTGGATTGCCAGTTATATTTTGTTGAACGACGATGCGCCCCAAAGCGTCAAAGCGAAATATCCCCTTCGGGAAGCCCGCATTGATGTCTTTGATATTCCAGGCAAACCTGGTTCTTACCGCGCGGTTGTTTATTTACGCCCACACTTTCAGATGGAGGAATTAACGGCCTCTATCCGATTGGTGGCAACTTTACCACCGCCCGCTAAGTAATCGTCGTTTAAGGAAACCACATTATGCCACAAAATTATACCATTACTGAAATTCCGGGAAAAACGAACCTGCGCGTTGCAACGACCGACACCACAACGCCAGAGGATGGTGGTGTCAAGTCGCCAGAATGGATGATTAAAATCGACGACATGCTCAAGTCAGAGGTGGAAAATTTCAACGATTATTGCGAGTTGTTTGGTTGGTACGGTGAATCAAGCCGACTGACTACGGGGGACATCAGCAATCAATTGTTCACATCGGCCACCTTAAAGCATTCTGACCTGGTCATTATTATTCCAAACGGCGGATATGGGGCCCAGTTAGAAACCAAAATGAATTTAGGCATCCCTTTGAACGAGGTGCAAGTGGTTCGTTTAGGCAACGTTAAAAGCACCAAGGTCAAATTACAGGTCATTGACTATACCCTTTGCCGCATTCAATCGTTTCAACAACAGCTGGATCGTTTGGTGATCTGTCTCAACATCTCGGCCAAAACAAACACGGTTTTTGTTTATGATGTGAATGGCAACAACAAGGGTCAAATGGTCAACCGCGTTGATTACGCCAAAAACACTGCTGAGTAGTCGCTGAAAACTTAGAGGTGAATTGGGTATAATAATATCTAATTTATTCATAACGACCCTTTATACCTTATTTACCCATGTCTCAATATTTTAGTAAATTTATTTTATTTGTTTACTCATAAATAGATCCTCTATAATAAAACACAATTAAACACTTATTAATGTATTTTGATTTATGATGCATTATTGTTCTAGAAATATAAGAGTGTTTCATATGTTTGCCCATCACCTTAAAATTTTAAAAGCAGGATTATGCTGTCTTCTCATAATATACGGCCAGGACGCCTTCACTTCAGAAGGAGTAGGGACAGATTTAGAAAAGAGCACAAATCCCAACTTCGTGCATGTGGCCAAGCAAAATGAGGAAAAAAAAGATTTAAGCGGCCAATCAAAGAACCATAAAAAAATAAAACACCCCTATTTTTACGGTCAGATTGTTGGAAATTTAGGAAATACTGCGAATATTAGGCAATTAAAAGGTATTGTTACTAACAATATTGGGAGCATGGTGGTTAACATGCATCAGCCCTATTCGGGTGAGGGCGAGGTTTTTGTTCGGGCGTCCTTGATTGTTGGGACTAGCCCTAAGTTTTTCAGGGCTTCGTTGGGAAGTGATAAAAACCGGTGTGATATTACGGTAAAAAACGGGGGTGTTCTTGGAAAATATGGAACAATTTATACTGGCAAAGTAACATTTATTGAAGGCAGTTCGTGGCTTTTGGGTATTAATTTTTTACAACAGACCTGTGGCATCTTAAATATGACAGGCCAGTTAACACTACCGACCAGCATTGAGATTGATAGACTGTTGGTGGGCACTCGTTTCAATTTCCAGACGAACGGCTATATTGTAGCGACGGGGTATACGAATGCTTTAACAGGCAGTATAAGTTTGATTGCCCTGAACGGTCTGCTTTCAGCCTATAACTTTGTTTTTGGTGAAACTCCGGTTACACCTGCTACAACGCCTGCATCTTACGCACTTATCCTGAAGAAACTATCAGCGCGAACGTCAGCTAACACGCCCACACCCATGGGTAGTTTAGACGAAGTAGTCAATATGACAAGGCGACAAGCAAAAAATTACCCCTCCAACTTCATAGGGGCAGCGACTCTTCGTGCGATCGCCACCGCTATTGGTTTCCCCAACACAAATACAACATCAAGCAATAGTGCGCCCATTTCTGCTTTTGTAACCAACATCAATATGAATGTAACAGTGCAGATGGTTACTCGGTCTGTGGATAATTTGATAAATTCTGTGTTTGGTTATGATGTTCAATCTAAAGGCGTGAAGTTCAGCGGTACAGACAACTCTACGTTGTTTTCTGGACAATTTATCAAAGATTCTAACGTCAAACCAAGCTCCCTCAATGATTCTCGAAAAAAAAAGAACAAAAAACGGGTTGTTATGCAAGGAACCATCGGTGAATACACGATATTAGAAGGGCAACTGGTTGCTACTTTATTCAACCAGTCAAGCTATTACTCCTCCCCCATAACTCCACTGAAGTTTGGTAGAACAGTAAGCAATAATCCTGTGTACAAAACGCCAGCTACTCAATTATCCATCTTTCTAAGAGCGGTTTTTGGAATTTCGGATTCTGATTATCAGACTATGATCCCAAGTCCTGTAAACCAAGAAGATTCAGGGGTGGTACTGACGACTATTTTTGACTATGTTCTGGGTCGTAATCTTATAAAGCCGCTTAATCAATTCGGAGGTGATGGTGTCTTTAATCGCATTAATGCAAAGTCTGGTAGTTTTACTCAATATGGAAGCAGAAATCCAATAACACCAAGCCATTTTCCTTTAAGCACCCCTTCTTCTTATTTTGAGGCAATTGGGATAACTTCTTCGGACAAAACCCACGACATTCTTCGTCTAAAGGCATTGATCCAAGATCTTGTTGTGCCTGGATATTAGTTAAAGACTTTTGTCCCTTCCTCTCCTCCACCCCTTTTCCCCCCAAAAGGGTTTATGGGGGGCAAGAGGCAGGAAAGAGGAAAATACAGGCAAAGTTAGGATGAAAAGGTATCTTCAAATTCACCATTTCTGTTGAGAAATTTTTTGATAAGGTCTGCGTTGAAATAGCCGTATTGATAAGACGCATCGAAAGCCTTTTGATGTTTAAGCCGTGCTTCAAGATAAGAATCTTTGGTGGGGTATCTTTTATGAAACTCAGCATGCTTTCCCAAGTCAGTGTAAAAGTTTTCCGCTATCTGTTCCTCAGATAAGGGGCCATCTTTGAAACGTTCTCCAAATCCAATATATTGGTTATTTCCAACGCACACGACATTCTGACCTCGTGATGCCCCATCGTCAACTATATTTGAGTAGTCTGGTATATTCGTTATGTACACGAAGTGTCCCTTTTCTCGTTTGCAAGTAGGCTGATAAAAGGGTTTTTCACCAATACCTTTTCCATAAGGTAGCTGGTTATATAAGCCTGGTGAGAACAACTCTAAACTTTTCTCAAAAAATAATTGGTCAACATAGGTCATGAACGAATTTTTCCCAAGAATTTTCGCTAATGCAATACTTCTAACAGCCTTGCCTGCTGTTAAGCACTCAAGACTTGCCTTACGAAGAACAATGTCCTTTAGGGCAGGGAACAGTTGGGAAATAGCTTCGCCTTGAAAGACAGCCGTTGGAACATGATGACTACCCAAAGAAAGAATTTCCCATCGCCAATAGCTAGATTCTATGGAACCTCTTTTATCTGCTTGGACGTACGTCCAATTTTCATTAATGTTTTTATAGGTTTCTATCGCTATACGTGCCACTTCAGAATTTATTTCTTCTTGATTGTGAAGTGGAGGTTTATATATGGCTTTGTCCATTTCATCGTTTTGTTTTTCAATGGTTAAGTAATCCGATGCAGACAGAGATCCTAAAGACGAAAAAAATAGAATTAAAAGAAATCTTTTCATAATAAAAACCGAAGGTATGTAGAATTGTTTGTGCCTTTTATATGGCTTTAATATGTTTAATTTCAAGTAGAAATATAAAACTCCCTGCACATAAAATTATTCATGTGACATTTTATTTCACTTATAACGAATGAGCTAGCCTCGTGGCGAGTTCTTGTTTTGGACGATGTACCACAAGAGATAAACTGGAGGCAACCTCTACCTAGCTTATACCCTTCGCCTTTCAAAATCTGCTTTTCGAAGATCGCGTCACTTCGCGTCCTCATGTCCCCCTCTGTTCACTCCGGGCGCTCAGGATTTATTTTCAAATCCATTGGATATAGAACTATCTGGACCTTAATTTTTAGGCGTTGCAAAAAGATATAATTTTAGTAAAATAATAGATAGATGGCATTTTATGGTGATTGATCTATGCAAAAAGCTCCTATGGTGTTAGTGGTGATTTTAATAAATCTGCTTTTATCTATCCAATGTCCTGCAGTAGCCAAAGATAATGCTTTAGAGAATTCTTACTCCACCCCTAAACTATGTCCATCAAAATTAAAGAAGTTCTTTGCCATAGCTTTATTGTTATCAGATGGTAACTATTCTATGTCTAAAGGCATGCATAATTTACGCCGCCCCTCAAAGAAATAGATTAAAAAAATAAGGTTCCGCAGAAATAACAAAGGCTTTTGGCCGTGCGTTAAACGCATCGATGTATTGACGTATTTCTTCTTTTCTTTGTTTTTGCCAGTCTTTACGGCCATAAATGGAAAGACATAGATGAAAAGGTTTCTTTTTAGGACTTCTTAAAACCGTTTTGGGAGGAAGTAAGATACGGCCTTTTCCTTTTTCCCCGTTTAGGGTCAAGCCGTAGGCTTTCGGCGCCCCTGTAAAATTTGTGTACAAAACCTTCAGAGTATGTAATATAAACCCCTAGGATGGTGTCGTGTCTGAGGGGATGTCGTATGTTTTCGCTGCATTTCCAAGGAGAGGCCAGGCTTTGTATTCTTTACGAATAACTTAAGTCTGGAAAAACTTTAAGGGATGTAGAATGGATTGGGATAAGTTACGTGCCTTTCATGTAGTCGCAAGGTGTGGAAGTTTTGCTAAGGCAGCACAAGAATTTCATTTGTCTCCTTCGGCTGTTAGTCGCCAAATTGCTGATATTGAACACAGCTTAGGCGTCAGTTTATTTAATCGCCACCCCCGCGGATTAACGCTAACTGGGTCCGGTGAAATCCTATTCCAAAACACGGCAGAAGTTTTAGAAAAATTGCGCGAAACGGAGATGCTTTTAAAAAGTGATCGCAACGAAGCTAAGGGTTTGCTTCGTGTGGCTACGACTTTTGCCTTAAGTAATTCCTGGTTAACACGTTACTTGAAAAACTTTTTCGACCTCTATCCTGATATACAACTGACCATAATTGGTAACGATGATGAATTGGACTTACAAATTCGTCAGGCCGATGTAGCGATTCGAACGGCTTTGCCCCATCAGCCAGAGCTTGTACAGATTTATCTGACAACTTTTCATCTAAGGCTGTACGCTTCGAGGGAGTATTTAGACAAATTTGGCATTCCCAAGGAGCCAGAAGATTTAAGCCAACACCGCTTATTGGTTTACGGTGATGATGCACCTAACCCCTTCGGCAATATCAATTGGCTTTTACATTTTGGTTTACAAAAAAATCAACCCCCACGGACTCCATTTTTACGAATAAATTCTGCTTATGGTCTTACAAGATGCGTAGAAGCTGGTCTTGGGATTGCTGCTATTTCTAAGGAATATGCCATCGCTGAGACAACTGATTTAGTAGTTCTGCCGAATTTTATTGGACCGTCCGTTAAAATTTACTATGTTTATCCTAAATCTTTACAAAAATTTAAAAGGGTTACTGTTCTTGGTGATTTTTTAAGGGAAACTTTGGAAAAAGAAAACGCCGAACAGAATTCAAATAGCTAGGGCAAAAAATAAATAGTATGTCTTTTGGGCGCCTTCGGGTTAATAAACAGGTTGTTTTCGCAACATTAGGTAATTGTGTGGAGTGCTATGACGTCACTTTATACAGTTTTTTTGCAACGTTATTGGCGCCCCTTTTTTTTCCGTCAGACAGGCCCGGTTTATCCTTATTGGCTAGCTTTGCTGCCTTTGCCTTAGGTATGGCTATGCGCCCCTTAGGGGGCATCGTTTTTGGACATGTCGGGGATAAATATGGTCGAAAATATGCTTTAAAAACCTCACTTTTCTTAATTGTTTTACCAACGCTAGTCATCAGCTTGTTGCCAACGTATCAAGAAATTGGTGCAGCAGCCCCCATCGTTTTAGTTTCTTGTTTGCTTTTGCAAGGATTATGTGTCGGGGGGGAATATTCCGGTGCCTCAGTATTTGTCGTTGAGCATACAAAGAAAAGTAGTCCTGGTTTTTGGGGCGCTGTTCTTATTTCCTCTGGATTTTTGGGTAGCTTAATCGGAACATTGATGGGATACCTGTTCACAAAATATTTTGATCCTGCATGGGGTTGGCGATTCCCCTTTCTAATTGGCGGCGTTTTTGGGTTGATTGGCTTTCATCGTTCATACAAACTGCAAGAAACCCCTGACTTCCAAAAGATTATTGATGAAAAGTTGACAATTACAAGACCACTGCTCACTGTCTTGAAAAGCTACCCTCTAAATTTTATGTGCGTAATTTGTGTTGGTGGAGCTTCGTTTATACCCGTTTATGCCGCAACAACCTATCTGGGGTCCATTTTGTCCCAAGACTTGAACCTGGCTCATTCGCAAATTATGCTTTTTTATAGCCTGGCCATGGTCATCTATTTGGTTTTTCTTCCCATTATGGGGGCTTTGGGCGACCGTTTCGGCGCCAAAAGAATGATGATCTTAGGTGCCCTTGGTATGGTTTTCTTATCTTACCCTTTGTTTTGTTTATTATCGGCCCGCACGCTGATGGCGGCCATCATTACGCAAGTTGTTTTATCAATCTTGAATACCATTTTCTCAGGTCCCTCTTTATTGTTTAAAGCGGGTCTTTTCCCAACAACCGGTCGACATAGTGCCTTGGGAGTTGGATATAATTTAGGGGGCGCCATCTTCGGTGGCACAGGACCCTTGATTTGCGCCGCGCTTGTAGGGTGGTCGAATGATTATCGATCCGCAGGTTTATATGTAACGTTTGGTGGCCTTTTAGGGTTAATTGGGGTCTGCTTTGCCCGAAAAGTCGATCACAGCTTTGAAAAACAAGCTGACCAAGTGTCTAAAATTAAACAGCTGGTTGCCTAAAGCATTTTCCGAAGATTTATACTCCTTCTAAATGCAAAACTAAATCTTCTTGATTTCATCGCAAAAAGGTCTATCTTTATACTGTTGATGCAAATCAACTATGGCGATAAACATCATGTGAAATAGACGGAGCGGACCCGGGGGCGGTACCCGGCGCCTCCACCAAAAATATGGGGGCGAAATAGGATCGACGTACGTGATAAAGATATGATTTTTGCCCGGCATTGTTCCGCCGTTATCGGGCTATTTTTATAAGTGCCAATTTAAACAGCACTCGCTTAGGTGCAAACCGTAATCGTCGGAAAGCTGCAAATGCTAACCGCGGTCAACGTTTTGCAATCGCTGCCTAACCTTCAGTATTACTGTCGGTAAGGTTGTGAAACTTAGCGCGGTACGGGGGCAACCGGGCAACAGAATGCCCCCACTTTGTTAGGGATTTTAAAAGTTATTTGGGGTTCAAGTGAGCAAAAAAGATCAACTTGATTATGAGAAAATGGTTCAGGTAGCACTGGGGGCTGTTGTTCGTGAGGCTTTGTCCGTGGCTGCTAATTATGGTTTACCAGACCTCCATCACTTTTATGTAACGTTTGCAACCGACCACCCATTGGTACAAATTCCTGATTATTTGCGGGAACAGTACATGGATGAAATGACCATTGTTTTGCAGCATGAGTTTTGGGATTTAACGGTTGATGATACCCGGTTTGCGGTCACGTTATGTTTTGATGATATAAATGAACGGCTTGTCATTCCTTTTGAATCAATCATCAGCTTTGTTGACCCATCAGTTAAATTTGGTTTGCAATTTAGCCCTGAATATACAGCGCTGGAACCAGGTGAAGAGGATACTCAAGCGCCAATTACACCGGCTGTGGATGAAAACGGCAACCCCGTATCAAACGTGGTGACCTTGGATACGTTTCGCAAGAAACCCTAAATGAAGGCTAAAAAAGCTCCTTCCTCCTTTTCTTTGCCGGGATTTTCGTTGCTAGAAATAGCCATGGTGCTGTGCATAATTGGAATTATCGGCAGTTTTGCATTGCCCGCTCTGACACAGATGATGAAACAACAAAAGGTTCATAAAACAGAGCAACACCTTAACCAAATCACTCAAGCCTTGGCCAGCTTCGTTTTAACTCACAAGCGCCTACCTTGTGCTGCCGCACCTGGAGGTTCTGATGGCGTCAGTCAAAACGGCCGTGTCATTGGTTTGGTACCCTACAGAACTCTGGGCCTACCCGAAGCCACCGCCAAAGACGGATATCGCCACTGGATAACGTATGCCGTCGTGCCAGAGCTTACCAATACAGACGACCTGATGATGCCCCAAACAGATTCTGCCCCTGAAAGGGTTTTCTGCGAAATTAGTAACCCCCTTGCCGAGGTACAGGTTCATGACGCGCAAGGTCGATCGGTTATGCAAAATAGCAGGGGAGATTTTATCGCCTTTGTCTTGGTTAGCCATGGTACCAAGGGAGAAGGAGCCTTTACTGATGCTGGCAATCGAAGACCAACCTCTTCCCACGATAAGGCTGTGAATGCGGCCGATGATTTAATCTTCGTTGATCGCCAGCCATCTGCGGACCCGGACAATTTTTTTGATGATACCGTACGGTGGGTCACCCGCAATAATTTACTGGCTATTTATGGACAAAAGCCCTGTCAACGACGGGACGATGCCAATCACTCGCTTGATTAATCAAAATGGCTAAGCAAACGCAAAGAACCGACATGCTAAAGACTCTTGGGTTATTGGATTGGACTGCCATCAGTGATCAAATTAACCATCACCTACAGGAATATTTTGCCGGCAGATCTTCTTTGGTCATTGCCGGCTTCAGCCAACATCAATTTGAGCCCGACATTATGTCCTATTTGCAGTTTTGGCATCAACAGGGCGGGGTGTGCTGCCTGCCCGTGATTGTAGGCCCTGACCAAGCGCTTGCTTTCCGGCAGTGGAATGTTGATAAACCGTTGGTAAAGGGTGTTTATGACATTTGGACGCCCCCAGAGACGGAGCCTGAAGTGATTCCCGACGTGCTTTTGGTCCCCTTGGTTGCCTTTGGTCCGTTTGGCGCGCGCCTGGGGCGTGGGGGAGGATATTATGACCGGACCATAAAGGCTTTGCGAGGCAGGGTGCAAAAACCGCAGGTTATAGGGGTGGCTGCGCACCAGCAATTTATAGAATTCTTGGAGACAAACCCCCACGACGAACCCCTCGACGGCGTCGTGACCGACAAGGGGATTTGGAGTGAAGGGTTTAGGTAGGGCGTCCAAAATTACCTAAATTACATACCTCTATATCTATAAATTCTTGAATAGGGATTCG
This sequence comes from Candidatus Finniella inopinata, assembly GCF_004210305.1. NCBI lineage: Bacteria > Pseudomonadati > Pseudomonadota > Alphaproteobacteria > Holosporales > Candidatus Paracaedibacteraceae > Candidatus Finniella > Candidatus Finniella inopinata. The sequence goes on from NZ_SCFB01000006.1 coordinate 107,263, forward strand.
AAATTTCCATTAACATTGCCTCAACTGACTTCTTCGTTTCCTCATCACCCTGTACCCATTTATCCTCGTGACTTGACAGAAAAGACTGGACAACTTTTGGCATAATGTCTTTTAAAATCTGACAAGCTGCTAGCGCCTTTGAAAAAACTTTATCTTTTGAAAAAAGCGGTGATTTGAATAACGTTTCCCATTTGCTCAATAAATTCTCAGACCTCTTTTTTAAAGCTTCTTCGTACAATTTCAATAATTGATCTTGTCTGGAGGGACTAAAATGAAGCTTTTGAAACTTTTCAACATTTAATTCAGAATGAAACTGATCCGAAAAATGTTGCAGCCAATCAAATGCGCCTATAATTCCAGGTTCAGGTATGCTTGCTTTAACACAAGCAAACAGAGCTTGTGAAATTGCTTCGGGAGTGGTCGTTGGGTGTTGAAACGCTGCATACAGCAAGTTAGTTTTAATCTTTAGAGAAACGTGCTGATCGGTGGCAAGGCTCGTCATAATTCTGCGGAGTTGTGCTGGAGTTAGTAATTTCAACCCGTGCCCGTAACAAGATACCGTATATAAACTTTTTGGACAGCCATTCGAATCATTATAGGGGACATCCTCTTCCCAGTATATTGTATCGTCATCATCTTCACTGTATATCATATCGTCATCCATTTCGCCAAATAAGAGAATGGATGTAATTTGCCCGAATTCTTTCTTAGAGTATTTAATATCTTTTAGAGGATCTTTAGCAAAAATTTTCTGTTGAATTTGTTCATGAGATAATTCCGAAAGTACAAAGTGACTTTTTTTTGAATTTGGGGCTTTTCCTTTTTTTTCTTCTGAGGATTTTTCTAACCAAAAAACACGACCTTTGGGCTTAACTAAGTAAAGCCCAGAAACCGCACTATTATAAACCTCTATAATCTTATCTTTAACGAGCTCGTCTCTCTTGTCACTAAAGTCAACTGATTCTAAATTAGACTTACGCCACAAGCAGCCTGTATAAATTTTCTGAATCGCGTTATCAAATAGGGTGGGAATATAAAGATAGACGGCCCTATCAATTGGTTCAGGTCCTTGTGGAGCGGCGTAGGCATCAAAAATATTAGTTTTGGTTTCATCTAACCATGTGACCAGATCAAGTGCGGAAAATTGCCTTTCAGGCGCAACTTTTTGGTAAAGAGCCAACCACGCATCTACCTTGGGCTCATAAAACAGTCGGTGCAGCATTTCTCCATCAGCTGCCCTCATGTGTCCTGCTACGGCGTCCGTTAAGCGGCTGTTATCGTCATTTTTGTCTTTCAGAGGGGATGCTAATTTATCATATGAAAAATAGTGGTGCATCCAAGTTGTAATCTTACTTGGTCCTGACGCGTTTACCAGATCAGAATCAGCTGCTGAATTTGAAAAGGAAGAAGAGGAGGACGCCCATACTGACTGGCCGTGAAGACCAACAACACTGACAAAGCCTAGCAGTAAGACAGATTTAAAAAAACGTTTCATGCTAACGATCTCTTTCATTTGAGATTGATACCGTTAATGTAGAGACTATTTTTTAATATTCAAGGATTATTCTAGGGCGTGTCATCAATTAAGCCAAATAGCCGCAGCAACCAAATGTATGGCTCCCAGGAAGTTTCGAGCTGTTTTATCATATCGAGTGGCTATGGCTCTGTATTGTTTAAGTTTGGCGAAGAAGTTTTCGATGAGGTGCCGGGCCTTGTAGAGGTCTTTATCATACGAACAAGGGTTGATCCTATTCTTTTTTGGGGGAATGACCGCCTCACATCCTTTCTCTTCAAGTTTTTTTCTCATACGTTCGTCTGCGTCATAAGCCTTGTCAGCTAAGACGGCACCAGCTTGCGTAAGGTTATCTATTAAGGCATCGGCACCTTCTAAATCGTGATCTTGTCCGGCTGTTAAATAAAACCCTGTTGGATTTCCCAACGCATCACAGGTGGCATGAATTTTGGTGCTTAATCCTCCTTTGCTTCGTCCAATCGCTTGGTCAGCTGAGAATTCTTTTTTTTAGCACCAGCACTGTGCTGATGAGCACGCACTATACTTGAATCAATCATAGCGTATTCATTGTCAGCATCTTGGCTTAATAGCTCAAAAATTTTCTTCCACACACCTGATTGGCTCCACCTCGAATGGCGTAGATGAATAACTCTAAAATCCCCAAAACGTTCCGGTAAATCACGCCACGGAATTCCAGCTCGATATCGATATAGAACGGCTTCTATAAATAGGCGATTGTCTTTTGCTGTTGCACCAACATATCCTTCCCTTCCAGGTAGCATACCCTTAATGCGATCCCATTGATCATCCCGTAATGCGTAGCGTCTCACCGAAAAAAACCTCGTAAAATTTTTCTCAATTAAAACAGAAATCTATGACTTATTCAATTGATGACACGCCCTAAATCCAAAATGATTTTGCGAATTCTTTTGAGTCTTTTTAATGCCCTGAATGTCATTCCCGTGCAGACGGGAATCCAGACAACAATACAACTGGACCCCCGCGTAGGCGGGGGTGACAATCGGGAACAGCCGCGTGGCCATCCAGTTTTACTAAGTTATCTATGTATCCAAAAAGCTGCGCAACTTGCGTGACCGGCTTGGGTGCTTTAATTTGCGCAAAGCCTTCGCCTCGATCTGTCGAATACGCTCACGGGTCACAACGAACTGCTGACCAACTTCTTCCAAGGTGTGATCGGTGTTCATACCAATACCGAACCGCATCCGCAAAACCCGCTCCTCACGGGGGGTCAAGCTTGCCAAAACCCGGGTGGTTGTTTCCCGCAGGTTCGCATGAATCGCTGCATCAATGGGCAAAACAGCGTTCTTATCTTCGATAAAATCACCCAAATGACTGTCTTCTTCGTCACCGATGGGGGTTTCCAAACTGATGGGTTCCTTGGCAATTTTCATCACTTTACGAATCTTGTCCAAAGGCATCATCAACTTCTCCGCCAACTCCTCTGGCGTGGGTTCACGACCAATTTCATGCATGATCTGACGAGAGGTGCGCACCAACTTGTTAATCGTTTCAATCATGTGCACAGGAATACGAATGGTACGCGCCTGGTCGGCAATCGACCGCGTAATCGCCTGGCGAATCCACCAAGTTGCATACGTTGAAAATTTATAGCCACGGTGATATTCAAATTTATCAACCGCCTTCATCAAGCCAATGTTTCCTTCTTGAATCAAATCTAAGAACTGCAGTCCACGGTTCGTATACTTTTTCGCAATCGAAATCACCAGGCGCAGGTTCGCCTCGATCATTTCTTTTTTTGCCCTGGAAGAATCACGTTCCCCCCTTTGAACAACCGCAACGATTCTGCGGAATTCACTGAAAGGAATGCCAATTTTGGTCTCAACTTTTTCAACTTCTGCGACCAAGTTTTCCAAATCGGTCGTATGCGCCTCTAAAAACCTTAGCCACGTTTTATGGCTTTGCTTTTGTAATTCCTTCAACCAGTTTTGGTCGAAGTTATGCTTGGTAAACAGCTGTAAGAACTGATCCCGTTTGATGCCACAGATTTCAGCCTGCGTCGCTAAATTTCTCTCTAGCGTCGCAATGCTGCGGTTCAGAATGTTGTGCTGTTCAATCAGTTCTTCGATGCTGTCGATGCTCAGCTTTAATTCGTCAAAATTCTTTATAAGATTCTGTTTAAGATTTTTATAGGACTCATCGTCTGCAACCAACGTTCCCTTGGTTTTCAAAAGATGTTTTTGATGCCCAAACAGTTGAGCATACATATCAACATGATTTTGGAATAAACCAATAACCTTTGTCTTTGTTGCATCATCGACTTCGGGGACAACAGGGGCTTGAACACCTTCTTCAAGCAAATCAGTGACTATCTCGTCTTCTTTTAAATCAAGATCAGCGTCCTCTTGATTGCCAGTATCTATAATTATTAAGTCACGCAATGACAAGCGACCCTGTTCTAGATTTTCTCTCCAATGATTCAAAACCTGAGCCGTAACAGGGCTTTCGCAAAGACCGCCAATCATGGTTTGATAGCCTGCCTCGATGCGCTTCGCGATGGCAATTTCCCCTTCACGAGACAATAATTCAACGTTGCCCATTTCGCGCAAATACATGCGGACAGGGTCATCCGTGCGACCGGCAACTTCTTCCTCAGATTCCTCGTTGCTTTCGTCAAATTCAAATTCTGAAGTCGGTAAAGGCGGCGTTAAATCGCCTGACAAAAATGTTTCTTCCGCCTCGTCACTGTCAACAATGTTAATGCCCATTTCGGCAATCAAGGTCATTGATTCGTCTATTTGGTCAGAAGAGAGCTGGTTTTGGGGCAAAGCCTCATTCAATTCGTCATAGGTGATGTAACCTCTTTCCTTACCCTTTGCCAAAAGTCTTTTTAAAGACAAATTGCTTTTGCTCAGTTCGATTAGAGGAATGTCAGCCTCTGCTCCTGTTGAAGGGATGTCAATTTTTTTAGGGTTCTTTATAGCCATAATGATTTGTATACTCCTTAAAAACGGGTCAAATCGGGAAGATGTTTTTCAACGTCTTCATTTTTTGCCAAGATTGGTCATCAAAAGATTTCTTTGTGTCTTCTTGCGCTTGTTTAAGATCATTTTTTACTGCTTGCTTCCATGTTGTTTGTTGCCAAATATCTTGCCATCGCTCTAGGGCAAGGTCTGGGTCGCTGCCATGCATGGCAAATGGAGCGTGCAAAAACAGTTCTTTGTCAAACAACGCATCAAGTTCTGAGGCAAATCCCAGTTCATGTAGTTTGTCTTTTAAAGTCTGTAAATTTTCTTGGGAATAGTCTAGCATGCATTGCCTCATATTCTGCCAGCTTTCTTTTTGAAATTCAAGACCCGCGAACTTTTCGAACACCTCTTTCAATAAAGTAGGGTGCGTAATCAAAGTTGCCAATAATATTTTATGGGCTAGGGTATTTTTTTTATCGGATATCCTGGGAAGAGGCAAAGATCCTAAATTCACCTGAGGTTTGCCCTTTTTCAGGGAAGGTAAAAAACGTTTTTCTTGGTACCACAACCGATTCAGGCGCTCAGTCACATCCAATTCATAAAACTTGCGCATGTCTGGATCTTGAATTGTTTTGACCAAATCAAATACCTGGCGCTTAAACTTCGCCTTGCCTTCAGGGGTTGACAGGGCCTCTGCCGGCTGTATTTTCATTATATTGGTCCACATGCTGTCAATCAGGCTGAGAGATTGATCAAGCATCCCTTTAAACGCAGAGGGTCCCCTTGCCTTCAAAAAACTGTCTGGGTCTTCGCCAGCAGGCAGATAACAAATCTTGAGGCTTTTATCGGCCGTTAGCAACGGCAGCGCTCGCTCAATTGCCCGAAAAGAGGCACGCACACCAGCCTGATCACCATCAAAACATAAAATCGGGGAAGGATGGCGGCGCCACAATAAATTCAACTGCTGCTCTGTCAAGGCTGTCCCAAGGGGAGCCAAGGCTGTCGTGAATCCGCCTTGATACAATGATATGACATCACAATACCCCTCCACAAGAATGGGGGGGATATCTTTGTTAATATGCTTAAAAGCTTGATGATAATTATAAAGAACATGCCCTTTATGAAAAAGAGGGGTCTCTGAGGAATTAATATATTTTGCCTGATCCGCCGTTTGATCCTTTGATCCGATAATGCGGCCACCAAAGGCAAGAACACGGCCTTTAACATCGAAAATGGGAAACATGACCCGGCCACGAAACCGGTCATAAATTCGCCCACCATCATCTGTTTGAATCAAAACGCCTGCCTTTAAGATTAAGGCCTTATCAAATCCTTTTTGCGTCAAGGTCTGGGACAAAGACCCGCCGCCCTGTTTTGGGTCTGGGGCAAAGCCTAAGCGAAATTGGGTTTGGGTTGATTGACTAAACCCGCGCTGGGCCAGGTACTCACGCGCCCCCTCTCCACGGCTTTGTTGAAGACTTGTCTCAAACCACTGACAGCTAAACTCCAAAATTTTATACAAATCAGGAGGGGGAGCCTTTTCGGGTTGTCTCTCCACCTCTTGTATCGTAATGCCCGCCGTTTCAGCCAGCTGGTGGATGGTTGCCTTAAAATCCAGGTTATGTCGTTGCATGACATATTGAATAACATCCCCGTGGGCGCCGCATCCAAAACAATGATAAAAACCCTTGTGGTCATTAACGGTAAAAGAGGGGCTTTTTTCAGAATGGAAAGGACAGAGTCCATGGAATTCATGCCCTTTACGTGCAAGCTTGACATCGCGTCCAATCACCTCAGACACGTTGACGCGCTCTCGTATCTGTTGTGTGTAAAGCGATAAATCAGTCATGACACTACTTTCGATAACACGTCATTACCAGGAACCGCAGGCGACCTAGCAATCCAGACAACAACTTTTCAATCAGGATAAAATTCGTCATCTAAACATTGCTCAAATGTGTAGGGGCAAATTTGAGGCATCAATTTTAGATCAATAGGCGTTTCTTTTTGAATGATTAATTGTGCTTTTTTATAGGCAACAGAAAATCCTTCGGTCACTTTGCTTTTTAAACTTGGGCTATCTTGAAGAAGCTCCTCTAATTCCATACGTTGCATTTTAATGCTACCTTCCCAACTGCGACCCCTAAAATCTGGTTGATATTGCCATTTAAGAAGATGGAAAATTAATTGAGCAAGCCTTGAAATCAAAGCGTGTTTTTTGTTATTGCCCATATCCTCCAGTTCCTCTATCAAATGTTCTATGTCCATTTCGTCAAACCTCTTTTGTTTAAGAAACGCTATGTTGCCTGTCACCCAACCATAAAAATCTTCTTCATACTTTGGGGTCATCGCTTTTTCTCCTCATTCCTTGGTCCTTCCATCCTGTGATTATATACTGATCACTCGTGAAATGGTTAAAACAGTTTTGCTACCGCCCATAAAATTTGCCTATAATAGCCAGGTATATAAAATTTTACTAAATGGAAAGCAATGATGAAAAATATTCTTGTAGCCTCAGCCGTTATCGCTTCTGCTTTGCTCAGCACTGGATGTGCACCTAAGTTGGGCGGCAATGACTACAGCGTCAAGGGCGCTGGTGAAATCAGTCAAACCCAAAAGGGTGTTATCGTGGCGGCTCGCCCTGTTATGATTAATGCCCAGGATGCTAGCCAACCTGGCGCTGGCTCGGTCATTGGTGGTCTGTCAGGCGCCTTATTAGGCTCGCAAATCGGCGGCGGTAAAGAAGGCCGCGTTGTGACGGGTGTGTTAGGTGGCCTGGCCGGTGCTGGCGCTGGTCATTTGATTCAAGGGAAAGTGACAGAACAAGAGGGCGTGGAATATCAAGTCCAGCTTGACCGAGGTGACGTTATTACCCTGACCCAAGGGGCCGAGCCGAAAATGAGTGCAGGTCAAAGAGTGTTGGTCGTTCAAAGTAACCGCGACCGCAGCCGCATTGTTCCTGATTTATCACATTAAGTTGTAACATCACGGATGTCATTCCCGCGAAGGCGGGAATCTATAAAACACAACTGGACCCCCGCTTTCGCGGGGGTTACAAAAAAACCCCGGAAAATTATCCGAAAGTATTGTTAATTCTGGTGCCCCCTACGGGATTCGAACCCGTGTTCCCACCGTGAGAGGGTGATGTCCTAGGCCTCTAGACGAAGGGGACGATGCTGCACACTAGCGAATTTCACATAAGAATTCAATAAACTTATTGACCAGCATTGGGGAAATTTGGTTCGCTTAAGAATGTAAGGCTTTCTCCACTAACTCCGCATTACGCGAAATAGCATACAAATAGGATTTTGTTGCCAAATCAGGCGCACGACGCCCATGTTCCCAGTTTCTTAACGTATTAAGATTGATTCCAAACCGTGCAGAAAATTCAGCTTGAGACATTTTTAACTGTTCCCTTATTTCTTTGGCGTTAAGAAGGTCTGGGATTTCTATCTTCTTAAGCCTTTCAACATGAGACACCTTGGCTTCCCTAGTAGAGCTACCTTTTGCGTAATCTAAGGCTTCTTGAAGAGAGTCAATAAGTCTTTGTCCAGTTGTCGTTTCCATATTAGCCTCCATAAATCTTGCGAAACTGTTCGGTTAGTGCCCGAAGAATCCCTAATTCTGATTTGCTTAAATCTATTTTTTCAGACTTTGCATACTACACATCTAAAAAGAAGAGAGGGGATTTATTGTTGTGGTAATAATAAATCACACGTGCTCCTCCAGATTTACCTTTTTGTTGAGCAGAAACTCTAACCTTCCTTATGCCGCCGGAATGGGGGATAACGTCTCCGATGTCAGGGGTGCTGGCCAGAATTTGCTTTAAGTCATCAAGTTCTTCTGATTTCAAAACTCCTTCAGCGTGCTTCATAAAGCTAGCTGTTTCAACAATTGTCAGCCATTTATTAGTTTCTGTACCCATATATGTATGTATAGGTCAATGACCTACGTAAGTCAATGACTTATATTGCATGGTGTTTTCTGAGTAGCAATAAACTTATTCACCCTCTTTTTGCCAGGTGCCTCTTCCAACGGAAAGGTATTGGTTTATGCTGTCATGATTAGAGGCTGCCGCCTGATGATACGCAACTGCGTCCGCTTTCATGCTGGCTGATGCGCGCCTATCTTTCGCTTCTAATTCTTCATATTTGTCTAAAATGATTTGTCTTAGGCGCGTTAATTCATCAACCTTGCCAGGTTTCACAAAATTATACTTCCCCATCAAAATCGTGGGGGCATTATCTTTAATTTCCTTTAAAATTATGCTTTTATCTAAAATATGATCAAATACTACCTTATCTTCAATGGCACTAAGCATTACTGCCATAATCTCGCATAAACCATCAAATTGAGGCTTGGAAAGATCAGGCGCCATAATGTATGCAGCGGCAATGATGCGATATAATGTTTTGGGTTCCTGTATTCTTGTTCGATCGTCGCCAACAGCATATTCTGAGAAAGGGTCGTATTCTCCGCTTTTTATAATGGTTCGAATGAGATCAGGCCTAGGTTGTCCCTTAAATGCGGCTTCATTTGTAGAAGTATTGTATGACATACCAACAGCCTTGAACATGACTCTATTCAGGCAATCAGCCTTGTAGTAATTCCACCCTTCTATTTTTCTAGCATCCTTTAGCAACCCATATAACTGAACAGAGGTTAATTCACTAGAATCCTTCGAAAATTCAGTCAGCTTAATCAATGCATTTATTGAACCTTCTTGCACATCCACTTGTCCCTCTAAGCTACTGGACGCTGCCGCCGATGCGTAAACGCCTGTATTAAACGCAATAACGAAAGCAGATACAAGAAGCGGAAGGTGTAACTTTTTTATCTTAAACTTTAGCATTTTCAGGAACCCTCTTTTAAAACCTTAAGAATATATTCAAATTAATCAAATAAAATATTTTCTATTTTATTTGATCTCTTGAAAAAAGAATGTACTGATTATTTTACACATAAATAATTAAGATATTCAAACAAAAAAGGTTTTGATGTCAATCTGACGATTCTTGCGGAAGATAGTTAGGTTTTGTTTTGTGGGGGTATGGAAAGGTTAGGGGGAGCTCTTACCCCCCCCTATTTATTGTGGGCCAGTTTTGTCCGATGAGTACAAACCGCTAAACCCAAATTCTTGAAAATTCAAAACCAGCGATGAGTCGCCATTTATGCAACACAGCCTGATTAATGTGCCGACACCCGTTCATCCGTAAAGTCAGCTATATCTTTGTTAATACGGCCAAAAGTAGCAGAAACAAAATCTTCATCGATTCGACCGCCTCGTTCTGTTCCTACCTTGTTCTGGACAGCTTCTGCAATCTGGCAATAGGCAAATTCTTCATAGTCATGCTTTTTTTCATAACGACCTTCTGATAAATTTTTTCTAAAGGCCACCTGTGCAGGCTCTGAGCAATCCATAGCCTCTTTAGCTGCGACAATAAAGCAGACAATCTGATGCTCAAGAAGCTGAGCTGGGCTTGTTTCGTCTATTAAGTCGTTCGCCAACATACGTAAAAGATTGAATGGTGCGTTTTCTTTTGGCTGATCTGGCTTGTAGCGCATCGCTTGGTAACGCCCTGCATCTTTCAGACTGTTTACCATAATTCGAAGCTCTAGTCCTTGGGCCTTTCTTTCAAAGTCGATACCAAACGCCCCTCCGGTTGATAAGATTTTTGTTCTGCAATGCTGTATTCTATCCATAAGATCTTCAGACTTAAGCGAATAAGGTCGCGGTAAGGGAAGTGCACCCAAACTCCTCAAAGCAAGGTTATGGACTTTAGTATCGTCGCTAAAACCTAGTTTTTTCTTCATATAGTTTGATCTTATGTTTGCGATTTTTCCCCATGTTTCCAATATTTCCGATTTTTTACTATCGTTTTCTAAGCTCCCGCCATTCCAGAAAGGATCCTCTTCCGTAATCTCGGAAAATGCACTCATGCTGGATTTGTCTAAGTTAACTAACTCCTTCATTTGTGGTGTTAAAGTTGGAGCTGTGCTGCTGAAGTTAGAAAGTGCTGTTGGCTTGGGCGCTCTTGCAGCTGATTTTATAGTTGATAGGAATTCTCTTCTTGATTTTTCTTTTTGAGCTTCATCCTCAGTTACGGTTGGTATCGCTGACGGTGCTGAGGAAGCTGCTCCCGCTGCACCTGGTGCGGCTTTTTGTATTTCTTGATTAACCTCTGCTGGTTTGTTGGTCGCTGTAGCAACTTGTCCTTGCCCCCCTAAAGCTACTGCAGTCGAAACCTGAGATGTATTAGAAGAAATTTCCAATGCTTCCCTAGCATCTTGAGGAAAATTCGGATCGTTTTTTGCATACATCAAAGGCGTTTTATCAAAAACGTCTTTATCTTCAACCGATAGGCCTTTCGCTTTCAAAAATTCAATAGAACCTTTGTTTTTTGCAAAAAATAACGCTGTTTGACTCATGGAATTTGTCGCCTTGACATCAGCGCCCTTTTCTACCAGTAACTTAGCCTGCGCCGCATTATTAGATTGGACCGCTATCATTAAAGGTGTGCACCCGGCAAGATCCGGATCATTTATAGTCATTTTTTCCTTTAATTTCTCGATTAATCCAGCATCCTGCGCATAATGCATTAAAGAACGACCATAAGAATCTCTTACAGTTATATCATCCCCGTCATTTATTAATTCCAGCGCTTTTTCTATATTATTTGATTTAACCGCCCTCATAAGTGGCTTATCCTTTGGGGAAGGTTGTCCCTGCCTCCCTGGAGCTCCTGGTGTCGAAACCTGAGAATTACTAGAAGCTGCAGGTGCCGGCGTCATAGGGGTAGTAGTGGTTGGGAGCAGTGGTATTGGTAGTTTGAGAAGCTGCTGCGCCTTGTTGTGAAGGTTGTTGACCAACTGCTGTTGGGTTGGCCGTTGTAGCAGGTTTTTCCTGCGTCTCTGAAGAAGCTCTAGTAGAAGCCAGACCTTTATTAGAAGCTGCCGCTGCCGGCGTTATAGGGATCGGAGCAGCAGTAGAGGTAGCAGTATTAGTAGGGGTTGGAGTACGGTTAGGGGTAGGGGTAGGGGTAGTAGGGGTTGGAGCAGGGGTATCGGTAGTTTGAGAAGCCGCTGCCGCTGTCCCGCTAATCTTCCTTGTTTTTTTTGCTAACTCTTCAAGCAAAAGCTTTTGTTCTTCTTTTTCTTTCTTCTCTTTTGCGGCTTGCTCACTAGCGGAAAGTTTTGGTTTTTTGTTGAGATCTGCTTTGGCTATGGCTTCAGCTGCTAACCTCTCACGCTCATCCTCATCTTTTTGGGCCCGTGTCTTGCCAGTACCCTGCGTGAGCTGATCGTCGTGGGGGGTTTGGGAAACGGCTTCTGAAGGGGCTGAAGCGGCTGCTGCTGCCGACTGAGGAAGTTGGCCAACTGGTGTTAACGGTGTTTGTCCCTGCGTCGCTGAAGCATCCGTCAAAACCTCATCTTTATCAGACTTTGTTGCTGCCGCTGCTGCCGCAACTTGTTGGTCCGCCGCTTGTGATGTCTGAGGGGTGGTTGAAGAAAAAAAGGGGCGACTGGCAGTACGTTTTCTTCCTGGAAGGGTGGGTCTCGCCGCTATCTTTGCTTTCGATTCCTCGTTCAAAGCTTCTGCGGCTTTCACGGCAGCCTCTCTTTGGCCGGATGTTTCTAATGCGGATGAATCATTTTCCTTTTTCCTCATCAGCAGTTCATAGGGGGTGAGTTGCCCAGGTAATAGAGCTGAACCATAGGCACTAATAGACATAACCGATATAAAAAATAAAAAACCGGCAGTTAAAGATGTTTTTCTGGACATTGCTTTGCCCCTCAAAGTTATATTTCACATGACGATGTTATAATGCCGATTATGGTAATATTCAAGGGAATTTGTTCGATTCCTTAATAATAAACGACTCCTATTTCTAGCCAAGTGCAACACGTTATATAGCAATGAAAAATGCCCTTGCCACAGGTACCACCTTAAATTTTTTCTGATTTAAAACACTTGCCTAATGCTTTAAGGTTGGGACAATTGACACTTAAACACACAAAAAAGCTATCCTCATGTCTATAAAAGCTGACCGTTGGATTCGCGAGCAGGCCATCAACCACAAAATGATTGAACCCTTTGTGGAATCGCAAAAGCGTGAGGGGGTTATCTCTTACGGCTTATCCTCTTATGGCTATGATGCCCGCGTTGCCCCTGAGTTTAAAATTTTCACCAATGTCGATAATGCTTTGGTTGACCCCAAGAATTTCTCTGACACCAGCTTGGTGCACCGCAACACCGATGTCTGTATTATTCCCCCCAACAGTTTTGCCTTGGGTCGCACGGTTGAATATTTCCGCATACCCCGGGATGTTCTGGTGGTGTGTTTGGGTAAATCAACATATGCCCGGTGTGGCATTATCGTGAACGTAACCCCGCTTGAGCCTGAATGGGAAGGGCATGTGACTCTGGAGTTTTCAAACACCACGCCCTTGCCCGCCAAAATTTATGCGAACGAGGGTGTCTGTCAGTTCTTGTTTTTCCAATCAGATCAGACCTGTGAAGTTTCTTACCGTGACCGCATGGGCAAGTATATGGGCCAGACCGGCGTTACCCTTCCCAAATTATAAAGTGATCAATTATGACATTAACTAAAATTCGTATTGTCGGGGGCAACCCTTTAAAGGGGTGCGTTCGTATCAGTGGGGCCAAGAACTCAGCCTTGCCTTTAATGACTGCTGCCTTATTAACCGATCAGCCATTGGTCCTAAGCAACGTGCCCTTTCGCCTAAGCGATATTCAATTTATGGGTGATTTGCTGGTGCAACACGGCGTTCAGATTAACACCCAAGAAGACGTGGTTGAACTGCATGCCCAGGACATCACCAACACGACAGCCCCTTACGATATTGTTCGGAAAATGCGCGCATCGATTTTGGTTTTGGGCCCACTTTTGGCGCGCACGGGTCAAGCCAAAGTTTCTTTGCCGGGTGGCTGTGCCATTGGAACACGCCCAGTTGATATCCATATTAATGGACTGCGTCAATTAGGCGCCACCATAGAGCTGAGCGAGGGGTATATTCAGGCCCATGCCAGCAACGGGTTAACCGGCGCCGACGTGACGATGCCGGTGGTCAGCGTAACAGCGACCGAGAATTTGATGATGGCCGCCACCCTAGCCAAAGGCCAAACGCGCCTGATTAATGCGGCTCGGGAGCCTGAAATTGTTGACCTGGCACACTGTTTAACAGCCATGGGGGCCCACATCACAGGCGCTGGGACTGACACGATTACGATTCAGGGTGTTGACCGGTTGAGAGGGGCCCACCATCGCGTTATTGCCGACCGTATTGAAACCGGCACCTATGCCATGGCTGCGGCCATCACGGGTGGCGATCTTGAGCTGACGCACACATCAGTTGATTTGGTGACAAGTTTGGTTGCGACCTTAAAGCAGGCCGGCGTAGACATTCAACCAACGGACACGGGATTCAGGGTCCGTGCCTCAACTATTCCCATTCAAGGGGTGGACGTGATGACCGAACCTTACCCAGGGTTTGCAACCGACCTGCAGGCGCAGATGATGGCGGTGATGAGCATTTGCCAGGGGGCATCGATGGTGACGGAAACCATTTTTGAAAATCGATTTATGCATGTGCCAGAGCTGTGCCGTATGGGGGCCAATATTACGGTTCATCATTCATCGGCCCTGGTTCGGGGTGTGAAAAACCTAAGCGGTGCGGAAGTCATGGCGACTGATCTGCGCGCCTCTGTTTCTTTGGTTTTGGCAGGCTTGGTCGCCCATGGCGAGACGATGATCAGCCGCGTTTACCACCTGGATCGGGGCTATGAACAACTGGAACAGAAACTGAATGGCTGCGGCGCCATGGTGGAGAGGATAGCGGGGTAGGGGGAAACGAATCTCCCCCCTATGATACTTTTCTCAGACGTATTATTACTATCGTCTGACTTATGCGAAACGGCAGTGGGCTTAAATTCCCATGGCTTTATGCATGATTTCTTGAGTTTGTTTAATTTTTTCAGACAAAGCTTCTGGACTGGTGCTGGTGCCTTCCACCACAAAAAATTCCATCGATTCAAAGCCCAAAAATCCAAAAAGCGTTTGTAAATATGGTTTCAGAAAATCCATTGCTGCTATTGGTCCTGTGTATCCTTCTCCGCCATAAGCAAGGCAGAAATAAACTTTTTTGCCGGTTAGCAAACCCTTGAAAGATTTACCGTCGTATGAAAAAGTCTCTCCCATACGAACAATATGATCGATCCATGCCTTCAACGCCGAAGGGATTGAAAAATTGTAAATCGGTGCGCTGATAAGGATTTCATCCGCTGATTTAAGTTCGGCAATCAACTCGTCCGATAGTTTTACCGCCTCTTTTAAATCGGGGGTTAACTGATCGGCCGGCGTATAAAAACCAGTGATCGTGGTGTTCAAGATATGCGGTATGGGCTGTTCAATGATATTGCGAACAACTACTGTGCCATTTGGATGGGTACTCAGCCAATCTTTTTGGAAAATATCGGCCAGATGCCTTGAATGAGAGTTTGTAGTTCTTGCACTGCTGTCAATGCGGAGGAGTTTCACCATGGCGGGTCCTTTTAAAATGGGTTGTTGTAGTTGCTTGTCGTCTTTACTTGAACATCCAATAAATGTGACAAAATCTTGCTAATTTTTCAACAAATATTAATTTAATGTTATTTTATAACGGGGGAGTGGGAGAGGGGAAAATGACTCTTTTCCCCCTTTACGTTTCCTTACCCTTCAGCTTAATTCTGATGGCGGCCTCGGGGGAAAGGCGCAGCACAATTTGTTCGCGATTTCGAAGATCAACCATCGAAACATCGCCTTTGTGAATTTTGCCTTGTTCAATCAGCAAAGAAAGACGGGCTAAAGACTCCTCGGGTTTTTGCTCTGACAATTTGACCAGAATGGAATCTTTAAAGGTTATATCCCAACGGCGTTGACGGACCCGTGTCAGCACCTTGACCCTTTCCAGAATCTTTGGAAATTTCTCAAGCAGCGTCAGAATTTTGGGCGTATGCAGGGGCGCATCAGGCCCAATCACCAACGGTAATTGTTGAAATTGATAAAGCTTGGCGTTTTGAATAACCACCCCTTCACGGTCAACCAAATAAAGGGTTTTTTGATGTTGCCAAATGGCAATGGGGTACCGTTCCGAGATTTTTATATACAGTTGATCAGGCAGTTGCCGTTCAATATGGACGCTTTTGATCCAGTCTATTTTCTCTAGCCTTGATTTAAGATCGTCCAAAGAATGGCCAAAAATAGGCTCACCCCGCTTTGCATTGACGGCCTGACCTACAACCTCTGGTTTAATGAACTCCCTGCCTTCAATGAAAATCTCTTGAATCTGAAAGCCGCACTTTCCAAGGCCCGAAATAAAGCAAGACTCCCCAAATGACAAAAGAAGCTGGGGATACCCCAACCACAGACCAAGTGGCAACGCGATTAGGGCCGTGATCGTTGAGGCATTAATAAACCAACGGCGCCATTGTTGCCGTTGGCGCTGGCGACCCTTTCGCGAAGGTTGAGCCATACTGACCGGAGCCAAACCTGCTGTTTTCTTTTTATTGCGACGGATCATGCAGAAACTATATCCCCATCACAACAGGCCGTGTCGATCAAAAGCTGAACCAACTGATTAAACGACATACCGTAATATCCAACGGTTTCTGGCACCAAAGAGGTCGGCGTCATACCTGGCTGAGTATTCATTTCTAACAAATAAAACGTGGGGTCCGGGGCTGTGTCATCATATCGAAAGTCAGCACGACAAACGCTACGGCAGCCCAAGGCATGGTAAGCCTTTTCCGATAGCCTTGAAACGGTTCCAAGGGCGCCCGCATCCAAGGGGGCCGGCATCAAGTGTTGAGCGCGTCCCGGTGTGTATTTCGCATCATAGTCGTAATAACCATCTTTAACCCTAAGCTCGATAGCGCCCACGGCTTTTCCATTAATGATGGAAACTTGAATTTCACGCCCGGGAATATATTTCTCCACCAAAACCTGGTCACCAAAAGTCCAGTTATTCAGGGCATTTTGATAGTCAGTTTCGGTGTAAATGATGCTAACCCCCCGGCTGGATCCTTCCCCAATTGGCTTAATCACATAGGGGAAATCCATGGGATGTGCTGCCTTCAGATCATCAAAACTAATGACTTTGTCAGCCGGGACGGGAATTTCGTGCTGTATGAAAATCTGGCGCGATAAAACTTTGTTCATGGCTATGGCTGATGCGGTCACACCACTGTGGGTGTAGGGAATTTGCATCATCTCCAAAACCCCTTGGATCACACCATCTTCGCCCCCTACACCATGCAAGGCATTGAAAACGATATTAGGTTTAACATCGGTAAGGAGTTGAACCAGGTCTGGCAAAGATCGCGTAACGTCAATAGGGGTTACCCAATATCCTAATTCCTTAAGAGCTTTAACGACCTTGACACCTGAACTGAGCGAGACTTCCCGTTCCGAAGACCATCCGCCCATCAAAACGGCCACATGTTTTTTTTGCATATATAAAATGATTAGTAAGTTGCTGTTGGGATTATACTAAACAGTATTGTTTTAAATCTCGACTTTATTTTTTTTCGTTAACGGTTTTTTAACAAGGATCACCTATTATCTAGCTTAGGACAGGGCCAAAACAGTTGGTTCTGGGCTGTTCATCTTTATATAATTTTAGGATAACAACCATGATGACGAAAAAAAATATGATCATAGCTGCTGTATTATTGTTGAATCTTGGTTCGATGGCTAAGGCTGACAGCATACTAGACGTAAGTTCATGGTACAATCTGGCCCATGACGCGCATCCTTATCTGCCTCGTAATCCCTGCATATATGTAGCCAATCATAGCAGGAGTGTTGTCGACTTGCGTTTTACATATAGTGATGGGTGGCATCTGGATTATAAACTTCATCCAGGTAACAATTGGATTATCCCTTCAGGAAAGACCAGTGGAGGCATCCTTAGTGTTCCAAATACAAGGGCTTCAACCGTTGCATACACTTACAATGCGGGCCATATTCTAAGCGATGAGCGTGGTCAGCCTAAAATTAATGAACCCTTTATATACGTGCAACTACCATAAGCGGTCATAAAAAATAATCTTGCAATTTACGTAATAAATTGCCTAATAGGCTGATTGGGAATCAACTGATTAGCCTTCTTTTATGCGTCTTGTTAAGTCTGCCCTTTCGGTAGCATTTTTTACCATCCTGAGCCGCCTGACGGGCTTTGTGCGCGACGTGTTGATGGCCAAGTACATTGGCACCGGCCTTGTGATGGACGCCTTAGTCATTGCCATTAAAATTCCAAGCTTTTTAAGACGTATATTTGCTGAGGGAGCCTTTAACGCATCCTTTGTGCCCCTGTTCGCAAGCCTAAATGTAGAATCGCCCCAAAAGGCCCAAGACTTCATGCAGCATATCTTAACCCTAATGACAACCATTTTGATTGGCGTCGTGATTGTTTTTGAAATTTTCATGCCCCTGGTTATCAAGGTTTTTTTGGTGGGGGCTAAGCCTGAGCTGTACCACCTGGCGATTTTTTTCTCACGCATAACGTTTCCGTTTATTTTGCTGATTTCTCTAACAGCTTTATTTAGCGGCGTGTTGAACTCTATCGATAAATTTGCCCTTGCCGCCTCCTCTCCATTGGTTGGAAATTTAAGCATTATTGCGGTATTAATGGTTTTTGACCCACTGCAGATCGCCCAAGGAACCGATGTCGCTGTGGCGATTATGGGCTCTGGCCTCACCCAGTTATTATGGGTGGCTGTTCCTTGTTGGCTGTGTGGTATCAGGCCTAAGTTTCGCTTTCATGGAAGTTCCAGCCCAGGCGTAAAATCATTCGGAAAACGAATGATTCCGGCAGCCATAGGATCTGGGGCTTTACAAATTAATTTGATGATTGATGTGATGATGGCATCTTTGCTGCCTATTGGGACGAACTCTTTCCTTTATTATGCTGACAGGCTGTATCAATTGCCCCTCAGTATTACCGGCACAGCCATGGGAACTGTTTTGTTACCCGTCTTGTCGCGCCTGTGGCAGGAAAAAAAGGTCGAATCAGCCCTTTATACCCAAAATCGTGCCATTGAATTTGCCATGTTAATAACGTTGCCAGCCATGGTGGGGTTGATGTACCTGGCAGATCCTTTTGTAAAGGTTTTGTTTGAAAGGGGCAAATTCGATGTCATCTCGACTCAGGCTGTCGCCTCCACCGTATTTGGGTTCTCAACGGGTCTGCCTGCCTATATCTTAATCAAAATATTTAGCAGCAGTTTTTTCGCCCGCCAAGATACCGTGACGCCTATTCTGACGGCCCTTGCCAGCATGGTCATTAACATCATTTTAAATTTATTGCTGATTTTCAAATACAAGCATTTAGGGATAGCCCTGGCCACATCGATCGCCGCTTGGGCAAACGCGGGGTTATTGGGGTACCTATTGTATCGCCGAAAATTGATTGCGTTTGATAAACCCCTGGGTCATTACTTGGTTAAAACGGCCATAGCATCGACCATCATGTTAGGCTCTTTAGTTGTCGTTTATTCGGCGTGCCACTCTTGGCTTGAAGATATCGAGTTCCTGCATCGTATCAGTGCCGTCGTTTTGTTGCTTGCCGTTGGGTCGACCGTTTACATGCTTTTTTGTTACGCCCTGGGTTGCCTAAAATTTCGAGAGTACGAAGAGAAGCTTGTAACAGATAGCCACAAATAATAAGCTATCTAACCGGTCTAACAACCCACCGTGGCCAGGAATAATCGTACCACTGTCCTTAACCTTAAAATGTCGTTTAACCCGTGATTCAATCAAATCACCCACTTGGGAAGCTACGGTTATGATCAGAAGAGTTCCCAGCAGCGATATAGGCAAAGCAATTGCGGCAAAACTATACAGGACCCAGCCCGCTGCTACGCCACATACCAAACCGCCAAAAAAACCAGACCACGTCTTACCAGGGCTTATGCTGGGGGCCAGTTTGGGGCCGCCCAGATATGACCCCACAAAATAGGCCCCAATGTCGGTGGCCCAGACAATACATAATAACCACAAAATCAACCAGGGTTCTGAACACCAAGTCAGCAAACAGACCATCGCGGTGGTGATGTAAAGGCCACCGCTTAAAAATATGCCAAAGCCTTTCACGGAAATAAGGGCTGTTTTCTTGTTCAACGCTAACCATTCCGTCGCCATACCTGCCAACAACAGATACGCTAACCCATCCAAGTACGGCGACCCCAGCCAGATAATCGCAACAACCAGCGGGACGCCGATCAGAGCGGTTAGAACCCGCAGGAAAAGCTCATTGTAAAACGGCATTGTCATTAGGTCAGTTTTTTTAGAACCTTGGAAATAAATCATTAATAAGTACCTGTTCTGATGAGATGAAGCTCATCCTTAGTAAATCTATAAAACAAGAACCAATCTGGGTCAACAGGAAGGGTCAGAGGCGAAAATATTGACGGATTATCCCTAGATTTCTTGTATACTTTCAATATGATTGAAAAACCACCTTTTTCAAAGAAACGTATTATTGATTGCGTGAAAATCAATTACGGCATTGAAGTTGCGATGCTTACAGTCCTTCCCCTGGGTGCGGATATGCATGCGTCAGTATATAAAGCTCAAACGCATAACCGGTCCTCGTATTTCATAAAGATCAAACGCGGTCACCACCATGATATCAGCGCTATCACGATAGAATTGTTACGTAATGCTGGAATTCAACAAATTATTCCCATCGTTAAAACAATTCATGGTAAAGCAACTCAGCGTATTGACGACTTTACACTGACTGTATCCCCCTTTATCAATGGTCGAGACGGATTTAGCCGTAACCTAACGGACGATCAGTGGTTTATGCTCGGCAAGGTGATGAGGCAAATTCACGAAATTAATGTGCCGCTTTCAATCGAAGCCAAGATCCGGCGGGAATCTTATTCACCCAAATGGCGACATGCCGTTCGGTCTCTCTATCCCCTTATTGGAGACAAACCGAGCGGTGACATGACTTCTATTAACTTACTGAGATTTATTAAGAAGCATACAGCCGCTATTCATCGGCTGGTAGATCGCGCTGAACAGTTGGCCCAAGAGGTCCAAGACCAGTCATCTCAATTCGTGCTGTGCCATTCTGATCTTCATGGTGGTAATGTATTAATGGATGAAAATGACACCATTTATATAGTGGATTGGGACGACCCTATCATAGCCCCTAAAGAACGTGATTTGATGTTTATCGGCGGAGGTGTTGCGAATATTTGGAATAAACCGCACGAGCAAGAGTTGTTTTATAAGGGCTATGGAAAGGCCGAAGTTAACATGAAACGCTTGGCATATTACCGGCATGAACGAATCGTAGAAGATATAGCGCTTTATGGTCAACAGTTACTCCGAACGATGGCAGGAGGCCAGGATCGAGCTAAGTGGTATAAAGAATTTATAGCCCAGTTCGAGTCTCAAGGCGTCGTAGACATAGCATTTAAAACAGATGAGGAACTTACAAATTATATTTAAATTATGTTAACGACACTACGGAAGTAAGACCTTAAGCATTTTTGGGACTTTTCCCTTCCAGACGTTCTCCCCTGATTCTTAAGTTTTTTCATCAGATAAGAGATTTATACTGCACTACCTTTAACGCCCGGCGCCACCGAAATTACTCCTTGGTCGAATTTATCCGAGCGTTGGACAAAATGCGCCCTTGGGGGCCCTCCTATAGAACCCTGCGTAAATAATACAATCTCATAAGCCATAACGACGTTGCCTACGATGATATGTTTCAAGCGCCTGGTCAAACTCATCCGTTGTAAAGTCAGGCCACAAGGTTTGGGAAAAAACGAATTCGGTATACGCCATTTGCCATAACAAATAATTACTCAATCGCAGTTCTCCGCTGGTTCGAATCAATAAATCTGGGTCTGGAATGCCTGCTGTATAAAGGTGTTGCTCCACAATCTCTGGCGTTACATCATCGGCATGAAGAGTGCCCTCGGCGATCTTATGGGCGATGCTTTTCGCAGCCTGGGTCAATTCTTGGCGGGAACCATAGCTTAAGGCTAGAATAACGGTAATGGTGGAATTATCCTCTGTTTGTTTTTCAGCCTGCTCAATCAGGGTTTGAATATCCGGGGGCAAAAGATCCCGCTGGCCGATCACACGCAGACGAACACCATTTTTCAGTAAGGACTTCAGTTCATTTTTTAGATACCACCGGATCAATCCCATTAAATCATCAACCCAACTTTTCTGACGCAGCCAGTTTTCCGACGAAAAAGTATACAGGGTCAAATATTTAACACCCAATTGTGCGGCCCGTTCGGTAATGCGCCTGGCTGTCTCCGCGCCTGCCCGATGACCTGCGATCGTTGGCTTGCCCCTAGCTTTGGCCCAGCGGCCATTACCGTCCATAATAAGGGCTACGTGGACGGGAATTGCAGTTGAGGAAACGTCGATCACAAAAAATAATGTTCTAAAAGTATATTGTTCAGATCAAACATCAAGTATTACAAATCCGTCAAGAGATTTTGCTCGTCCGCTCTTGGGATTTTCTGTTCGGCTTTTCGGATGACGCTTTGATTTCCTCCATGCTAAGACTTATAAAGTTTGACTCCGACGGCATCTTCACGTTATTGACAATCCTTTCGAAACTTGAATTCGCGGCACTGCTAGACCCTTTTTATTTACAGGGCAAGGTTGCTATTGCCGTATCAGGGGGGGGTGACAGCCTGGCCTTGGCTTTGTTGATGAAAAAATTGGCTGACGAAACCCCGAATCCCATGAACTTGGTTACATTGACAGTTGATCATCAATTGCGGCCTGAATCGACAGCTGAGGCGGGCCAGGTCCACCAGTGGATGGATAGTCATGGCCTTGAACACCATGTCCTAACCTGGCATCATCCGCCCTTGACGCATGATATCCAAAACAAGGCGCGTGATGCCCGGTATCAGCTTTTATCTGATTGGTGTCTTGCCCATAAGGTTGAAACGCTGATGACGGCCCATCATCTGCATGATCAATGGGAAACGATCATGATGCGCCTTAGCAAAGGATCAGGTTTGACGGGTTTGTGTGGAATACGCGCCATGGTGAAAACCAGTTTTGGGCAACTTGTGCGCCCTCTGCTGACCATTCCCCCTGACCGCTTAACGTTAACGTTACAGACCTTTAAGCAACCTTTTTTAGACGACCCCAGCAATAAAAATACGCGCTTCGAACGTGTTCGCTGGCGTCAATTGTTGACCATACTTAGTGATGCAGGCTTAACACCTGACAAAGTTCAGAAAACACTTATTCAATTACAGGCTGCTGAGGATTTTTGTGAACAGCAAACCGACCAGGCTCTTAAGGTTTGTTTTAAGGATGATCAGGGTTTAAAGCTGGATTGTTTCAAAACATTGCCTGTTGAGATTGCGTGCCGTGTTTTGAAAAGAGTGATCTTGAATATTGGGAAGGCTCCTTACCCCTTGAGTCATTCCGTTGTGCAACGATTGTATCAAAAGCTTATAGCCCCAACCTTCAAAGGCGCCACTGCTGGCGGGTGTTATTTGAAAAGAACCCAGGGTGGATGGATTAAGATCGAGAAAGAATCCCCCCGGCGGTCTAGGAACATATAGTCATTACATTGTTAATCAAGAATTTCACGGACACCGTGCACATTATTCATTAAAAAATGGCGTAACTTTCGAATAGAACGTGCCTCTATTTGTCTAACCCTTTCTTTTGTTAATTTTAATTCTATACCCAGCACCTCTAAGGTCATTGGTGAATCGCTTAACCACCTTTTCATTATAATAAGCCGTTCAATGGGATTTAGACAATCCATTGCCTTAGCAATCCATTTTTGACATACATGATTATCGTGCTGCTTGACACTGGCTTCTTCGGGACTGGGGCGTTCGTCCCTCAGCAAATCTTCCCACTTATTTTCACCCCCTTCGCTTATTGAGGCGCTTAATGACAGATCAGGGTACAAAAGTCGGCTTTCCATATTCCTTACATCCTGCACAGACACATTCAGCGTATCGGAAATATAGCGTTGTTCTTCTGGGTTCATCAAATCCGTGCTAATTTTCGTCAACTTATTCCTCAAGCGGTTTAAATTAAAAAACAACACTTTTTGAGACGTGGTTGAACCTGTGCGAACGATCGACCAATTTCTTAGAACAAAATCTTGAATATGCGCGCGAATCCACCACTTCGCATAGGCCGAGAATCTAACCTCTCTTTTGGGGTCAAATCGTTCAGCCGCGTGCAATAACCCAAGGTTACCTTCTTGGATGATATCCGCCAAAGGTAGTCCATAGTGGCGATATCGAAGCGCAATGCTAATAACAAGCCTGATATAAGATCTTATCAGAGTATGCAGCGCTTGTTGGTTGCGGGTGTCATGCCAAGCCTTCGTTAGTTTTTCTTCATGCTCGCGTTCCAATAAGGGCATGCTCATAGATTGGCGCAAGTAATTTAAGTCAGCCTTGTGCGATTGTTTATTAATTAAGTCCATCTTTAGGACCTTTCTTAAATATAATACCTATTGGATTATGATAATAGTCTTTCGAAGTTAATGTTTTGTTAATAAAAGGAGAATTATTAAATTATTAAAATTAAAATTAAAAACGATTTTTAAATATTGAAATGCGTTGAGAGATAGACATAAAATACCCTCTAGACGTTATGATGCGTTTATGCGAATACAAAATAGCTTATACTCAATTAGGTTTTTTAATGTCCCAATCAAAATCCCGCCTAGGTCCGGTCCTAGCCCTTCTTTGGGTGGCCTTTGTGCTTGTGGGTTGCGGCACGGATGCTATATTTTCTGCGTTTAAATCCCTAAGTAGCTTTAGTACTGCAAAAGTCTGGCTTGAAAAAGTTAAGTTCAAAGCTGCTGATAATGTGAATGACACATCACCTGTAACCATCCATATTATTATTGCTTATAACCCCGAACTTTTGAAAGAACTCATGAAAATGGATGCTGAAACGTATTTTCGTAAGCTTCCTCAACTTAAAAGCGACTATGCTGGCCAATATGATATTTTTGAATGGGATATCATTCGCGGCCAAAGGCTCGAGGCTCCCATCGTAGCCACCCGTGTATCGGGCGAGGGGGCTGTGGTTTTTGCCCGATATAGCAGTCCCGGCAATCATCGTGCTACCGTTGGTGAAGAACACGAAATCATTATTCAATTGGATAAGCTGGATTTCAAAGTGATTCCGGTTACTTCCAACTCAAATTCTTAAACCGCGTTCATTTAGGCTTTTTGCATGACAGTTTTATCGACCTTGCCAGATTCAACAGAATTACTGAAAATCCTGTGGAAAGAGGTTTCAGAAAAATTAATTCATGAGCTTGGAGAAACAGTTTTTAAAAGTTGGCTTCAGCCTTTAAATGTTGAAAATTTAGAAGATGGATGCCTGTATTTAACAGTACCTACACGTTTTGTTAAAGATTGGGTTTTGGCGAACTATGGTGAAAAATTATTGTATCACTGGAAAGCGGCCTTGCCTGAGGTCAAAAAGCTTGCCATCAAGGTCCAATCCGTCGCCTCTGAAGGCTTAAAGATTTCCCCGCAAGACAGGTTTTCAAGCCCAGAAGAAACACTGGATGAACAGCGCGAAGACGTAGGCGCCGCTCTTGACAGCCGGTTTACATTTGAAAATTTTGTGGTTGGTAAGCCCAATGAGTTTGCCTATGCTGCAGCCCTTCGTGTTGCCGAGTCAGATGCTCCCTTATTCAACCCCTTGTTCCTTTATGGGGGAGTTGGTCTAGGTAAAACCCACCTTATGCACGCCATCGCATGGCATATTAAAAAAGTTCACCCCCAACGCAAGGTCATTTATCTGTCGGCCGAAAAATTTATGTATCAGTTTATTCGGGCGCTTCGTTATAAAGACACCGTTTCTTTTAAAGAACAATTTCGAACAGTCGATGTCTTGATGATTGATGATGTGCAGTTTATCGGTGGCAAGGAAACCACACAGGAGGAATTCTTCCATACGTTTAATGCCTTGGTTGACAATAACCGCCAGGTGATCATGTCGGCAGACAAATCCCCCTCTGATCTTGAAAAAATGGAGGAGCGTTTAAAATCACGGCTGGCTTGGGGATTGGTCGCTGACATCCATCCCACCACCTATGAACTTCGGCTGGGCGTTCTGCAAGCAAAAGCAGAGAGCATGAAGGTAGACGTGCCTAAGGAAGTCATGGAATTTTTGGCTTTTAAAATTAGTTCCAACATTCGCGAATTAGAGGGGGCCTTAAACCGAATCGTGGCGCATGTAACTTTGGTAGGGCGCAACATCACCCTTGATACTACTCAAGATGTCTTACGAGATTTGTTACGGTCTAATGACCGGCGCCTATCTGTTGAAGATATCCAAAAACATGTTTGTGAGTTTTATAACGTCAAAATGTCGGATTTGCTATCAAGCCGCCGATTACAAAATATAGTGCGCCCTCGTCAAGTCGCCATGTATTTATCTAAAATATTAACATCAAAATCTTTACCGGAAATTGGACGAAAATTTAGTGGCCGCGATCATACAACTGTTTTGCATGCGGTGAAAAAAATTCAAGAAATTTCTGCCAAAGACGGGGAGTTTGCCAGCGACATAGACATCTTGCGTCGATCGCTGGAGAATTAAAACTGGACAAATACGGCCAAATTCAATACATATAGTTGGCATTGGGTGTACGTAATTATCATGTTTATTATAGACTATTTTGTATCGGAGAGTAGAAATGCAAAAACATAAGAATGCTAGACAAGTTTCTACAAGAAAGTCAAAATTGTTCTCGCTCAATTTTAAACTGACTAGGTAAGCGTTTATGGTGCCTTCTTATATTATTACCTCTATACCTCCCTTAGACTCCGCTGATAATCGTCCCGCCTACAAATACTGGCGGATACGAATCATGTATTCGATGATGATAGGGTACGCAGGGTTTTATTTGCTACGGCAAAATTTCACCATGGCTATCCCCTCTATGCAAAGTGAATTGGGATACAGTAAAACCCAGATTGGGCTCATTATCACCCTAGCTGCTATTGTTTATGGTTTGGGGAAAGGCCTTAGCGGTTTGTTAAGTGACCGCAGTAATGCGCGTTATTTCATGACCTTTGGTTTGTTGATGTCTGCGGTTATGAACTTCTTCATGGGCATGAGCTCTAGTCTGACTCTTTTCATGGTTCTGTGGACCCTTAATTCCATCTTCCAGTCAATGGGATGGCCACCGTGCGCCCGGTTGTTAACCCATTGGTTCAGCCCCAAGGAAATTGCCACCAAATGGGCATTATGGAATACCTCTCAACAAATTGGGGGGGGAATTGTGCTTATTTCCGCCCCGTTCTTAATTGAACATTTTGGCTGGCGGTATGTTTTTTATGTACCCAGTATTTTTTGTATTTTTTTGGCAGCATTTTTGTTCAATCGTCTGCGCGACACACCTGAATCATTAGGATTGCCGTCCATTGAATCCCATCACGGTCTTTCCAATGGTGTTGAGGATGAAGAAGATGAACGCCTGTCTATGCGCCAAATTATGTTTGATAAGGTTATGAAGAATAAGCTTGTCTGGTACGTTTGCTTTGCCAATTTCTTTTTATACATTGTGCGTATGGCCGTGTTTTATTGGGCGCCCACATTCTTGCGGGAATTCAAAGGCAGCTCTTTGTATATGGCGGGATGGCAGGCGGCCGCCTTTGACCTGACAGGGATGTTTGGGGGCCTTGTGGCGGGTTATCTGTCAGACAAAGTTTTTGAAGGCCACCGGGGCCAAGTAGGGTCCATTTTCATGGTTCTTTCCTGTCTATGCGTTGTATTGTTGTGGAAATCACCCGTTGAATCAGCGTGGCTGCACTTTATTGGCATGATGGCGATTGGCTTTTTGGTTTCAGGTCCGCAGATTTTGGTGGGTGTCGCAGCTACCGACTTCGCATCAAAAAAGGCGGCAGGAGCTGCCTCTGGTTTAACGGGAACTTTTGGATACCTGGGCACAGCCATTACAGGCGTTGGCATCGGATTTATTGTTGACTATTCAGGTTGGGACGATGCGTTTTTGTTGGTGACCGTATCGGCCCTTTTAAGCGCGTTCTTTTTTGCCCTGACATGGAACCACCGCGCTAAAGTTTTGGAAGAAGCCTACGACGAGAAGTTGTAGCCTCTCCAATGATGGCAAGATCTGTTTGGAAACAACGCACTAAAGGCTTACGATTTGAAAGTTGTCCGTGCTAAAACACAGACAAAATCACACAGGTTGGCGAATCAACTTGCAGGTTCAGATGGTCTCCTTGGACGCATTGGCCCAGTGGAACGCCCTGTCCTTCCATAACCCTTATGTTTCCTTGGGTAGGGTTCAGATTACCCCCTTCTTCGGCTTTACTTTTAAGTTGCTGGGCCTGTTTTGGCGTTAACAACCCCCCATTTGCTTGATCACCATTTTCTTTGCCAAGTCTTATCCAGTGCCCCCGACAGGCATCATTTGGTTGAAAAACAACGCTGTACTTTCCGCCAAATTTTGAAGTTGGGGCAGTGGGGCTGCCCAATTGTCCAGCCTTGTTTAAATGCTGCCAAAACGCATTTACTTCATCCCCCTCAATAATGCCATTTCCATTACCATTCGCAACGCCCGAGCCAAAATGCGTAACGGCATGAGGATCATCACCGGGTAGAGCGCCATAGGTTTCTTGATACATGTGTATAGCCAAGCGAAACCGATTAATATCATTCATGACAGACCGAATTTTTGCCGATTCCAGTAAATCTTGGCCTTTGAAAACCGCGCCAGCAATGATGCCGATGACCATCAAGACAACGGCTAATTCAATAAGCGTAAAGCCCGGCATAGTAGCTATCCGAGAGAAACCAAAGTGTTTCCTTGTTACAATCATTCTAAAACCTTAAGTTTTTAAAAAAGTATCGTTTAGTTTGCTAGGTTTGAGTGCGTTGATCAAATAAAATTTGTCGAAAATTTGTTTTTTCTTAGGTGTAAATTTTATTCACAATTAAAACGATCTTCTATGAATTTACGTTTTGTTAACGCCCTGTTCTAAAATGAAGTGCAACACCAAGAAAATCCTTGGGCTGTCTTACACCACTCGAGGCGTTCCAAAAAAATTTACCAGGTGTTGCACTTCAGACTTGAATGCGGCAACTAATTTTAGGTAAAATTATAAATACTGTTAATTATTAGAGTTTTTAAAAAATGAAATTTTCTTCTTTGTGTGTTCTAATTCCTTTCTTAGCAAGTCTAGCCTATGCATCAGACTCGTCACCAGATGGTTACGTGCAGGGAAAACCTATTAGAACCATTTTAATCAACCCTAATAACGAACCTTCTGCAGAAAACTTTTTCAAGGGAAAAGATTTGGTCAAAGGCGAGTTATTTAACTTTCAAAAAGGCCTTGATGTGGATGAAAAAACGTTAAAAGTTAGCAAGATTGATTGGTGGGTTATTGGCGACGATAAAGAACCAAAAGGAACTGTTGATAAGTTGTCAGACATTCCTTATGAGACCTTAAAAGCTTTTTTTTCTACAATTCAGAATGACAAGACTACAAATGATAAGACTATTTATGTCTTTGCCTCTTGTTACCCCATCCCCGAAAAGGAAATCGGTATCCTGATTTATACCGTCCCAAGCGACCCTAATTGAACCTGTGTCATTAGTGCTTAGATTCGAATAACAATATAGCCGAAAGAACCAAAATACATTTCTAAAAAAAAGAGTGCAAGTGTATATTAGTAATTAATAATTAAGGCAGTTACACGTCTCCTCACGTTCTGCCAGTCTTTATACTGAATCGGTTATTTTATGCATTTGCCTCATACTCCGTCTGCCTTTTTGTGGCGTTACGTAAAGCTTTTCAGGGGGCAATTCATTTGTCTGGTGGCCTTTATGTTGATCTGGGCCTTAAACGAATCTTTATTCCCTTATTTTTTGAAATTGTTCGTAGAAGGCGTTACCCATGTGGATCCCGCTGGCTCTTTATGGGAAAACTTTAAATTCCCGATTGTTGGGATAACAGTCTGCTGGCTAACCATGGAAATTGCCATGCGTCTTTCAGGAGTTATATCTTATTACTTATACCCTGCATTTAGAGCCAAAATGCGCGAAGACACGTTTGACTGGGTAAAAGACCAGTCAGTCGATTACTTTTCATCGAACCTAGCGGGCAGCATTGGGGCAAAAATTGCCGATATCCCCAAAAGCAGCCATCAGATTATCGATCATTTTATTTGGTATGTTATCGCCATCTTCTTCGTTTTTGTCAGTTCCATTGTAGTGGTTGCGCAGGCCAGTTTTGTATTTACGGCTTTAATAACCCTTTGGTGTGCCACCCACATGGGGATCACCTTTTACTATCTAGAGGAAGTGCAAAGTAAATCCTCTGACCACTATGAATCCATAGCCACATTAAATGGCGAAACAGTTGATATCATTAATAATGCAAGCAGTATGAAGTTTTTCTCTCGGGTTGGTTTTGAAACGCAACGGATAAAAACGTTCCAGGCAACGGAAATAAAAAAATCTAAAAGCGCCACCTGGGCCATTCAAAAGGTTGATTTTTTCAGAGGATTTGCTGCCCTATGTTTCATGCTGACTACAATTTCTTTGTTATTAAAAGGTTGGAAAGATGGCTGGCTTAGCGTCGGAGATTTTCCTCTTGTCGCTATGACAAGCTTTAATCTATTGGGACTGATATGGCATATGAGCATGACGTTGGTCGATATATTTCAAGATATCGGTATCCTTCGCGGTTCTTTGTCTTTATTGCGGCATGAACATTCCGTGCAGGACAAACCGACGGCTCTTGAAATTTCTGTCCCATACGGAGAAATAGAGTTTAAAAATGTTGTCTTTGGGTATCGTAAAAATATGCCTTTGTTTTCGGGGCTGTCGGTTCGTATCAAAGCCCTTGAAAAAGTTGGCCTGGTGGGGTTTTCAGGGTCCGGCAAAACCACCTTTGTGAATCTGATTTTGCGTGCCTTTGACATTGGCAGCGGGGAGATTTTGATTGATGGGCAGAATATAGCCAATGTCACCCAGGCGTCATTGCGGGAACACGTCACCCTGATCCCCCAGGACACCAACCTGTTCCATCGGTCAGTTAAAGAAAACCTGACCTATGGGAATTTAAACGCCACCGATGAAGAAATTGAGGCAGCTGCCCGAAAAGCCCATTGTCATGGCTTCATTCAGAAACTGGAAAACGGTTATGACACTGTGGTTGGTGAGCGGGGATTGAAACTTTCAGGCGGACAACGGCAACGTTTGGCCATTGCCCGGGCGTTTTTAAAGAACACGCCGATCTTACTTTTAGATGAGGCGACTTCTGCCTTAGATTCCGAAACCGAGAAAGACATTCAGGTCAGTTTGCTTGAATTGATGGCGAACAAAACAACCCTTATTGTGGCTCATCGCCTTTCAACCTTAAAACATATGGATCGTATTTTGGTTTTTGATAAAGGCCAAATTATTGAAGAAGGTTCACAAAAGGAGCTTTTGAAAAAAGGCGGCCACTTTGCCCATCTGTGGTCTTTGCAACACGAAGGTTTTTTGCCCGATAAAGAGTAAAGCTGTTTATATTTTTGCTAAAATGGAGTATAAAGTGAGGGACAGTTAGTTATCAGTAAAAGTAGGAGGATAAAATGAAAAAATTATCAATCAGGTTAGTTTATTGCTTAACAATCCTAAACATCTTTTCTTGTGAAATTTCAGCAAGTAGCTCTAGTTCTAGCGCAGATCTAAAGGATTTCACGGCCGCGGGGTTCACGGTTCAACCGTTAAGTGCGCTGGTGTCACCCTCGGAAGATTCTTTCCAGGGCAAATTGGTCAAACATTATAAGAGCGCTGAACGTGTCTTTGTTGTGACTAACTACCCAAAAGCTACGGGCAAAACTGAAACGAATTATGCTCCCCTTAGAGCTGCTGGGACTCCCTTCGATACCGTTGTTATGTCCCGACTCAAGGAAGAAGCAGACGGAACCTCTGACCTGCCACGCATTCTGGGCAGTTGGATTCAAACCGGGTTTTCTTCCCATGCCATAGTGACACTGGATGGAACAATTGCCTGGTGGGTTGATCCAACGCGGTGTAAAGGACAAATGGCTGGACCATGGAATGCCCATTCTGTTGAGGTTCTGGTTGCTACAGATTCTGGTCAGAATCTTGCTGATGCTCAAATCCGTTCCCTTGGGTCCATAGTTAGTTTTGCCCAGGCTGTGGGAGAAGAAATCAAGCATCTGGTTTCCCACGGAGAAGCCCGCGGTTCAGAATCAGAAGGGACTATCGTGAATCTTGATAAGGCCAGACAGGATTTAGGATTAACGAAAAACCCGAAAGCGGAACATAACCAAACTGCTCTAGATGAAAAGAAATCCTAGAATCACTAAGGAGGTGCGAAGCAGTTAGTAGCTGTTTCGCGCCCCTGCCTTTAACCGCGTCTATTCCTCGTGAAATTTCTTCATATTGCCTTTGATGTTCTTAAAAACAGCCACCTTTTCAAGCTTAAATTAGAACTTAAAACATACGTAAAATTGTCAGAAAATTTCGTTGCACCAATCGAAGAAGTTGTATCTCACTTAACACCTATTTTGTGTCCAATTTTCTAGGATCACTATAGTTCTTGTGGTGATCGTATCTTTCCCTCTTGCCGATTTGCAAATTGTGGTGTGTCATAAAAAGATAGCATTCATAGTAAGAAACGCTTTATGTCAGCAACTGTGCGATCAAAGGTCGATTTTCCAACTCTTATTTCTCCCTTACAAGAAGGGGGTGAAGCGGGCGTTTATTTAAGATATGATCTTGTGTACGATCAAATTCGTGAAGCCAGACGAGAGGAAGACAGCAGCCTCTCCCAGGGCATTTGGCAAACAGAATTTAAACGGGCCGATTGGCCTTTGGTCGAGAAACTGTGCGTTGAGACCCTGTCAACACGATCAAAAGACTTGCAAATTGCCGCCTGGCTGACCGAAGCCTGGATTGTGCTTGATCAGTTAAAGGGGGCCATCCAAGGCATTACCCTTATTACCAATCTGTGCACAACTTATTGGCCCGCCCTGTATCCGGTGTTGGAAGACGACGATTCTGAATCTGTTGAACAACGCCTGAGTCTGTTTGAATGGATGGATGAACATTTTGCCAATCGGCTATTATTTTCACCGTTAACCTATTGCGAGGCTGATCCTGCGTTATCGTCCCTTTCGTTGGCTGATTGGTTGTCAGCTACTAATTTAGAAGTGATTGCTAAAAGAACCCCCGACGGTAAAAACCTGATTACCCAGGCGGAAAATCAGGGAAACGTTACGTTAAATCGGTTTCGAAAAGCTTTAGAATTGACGGCAGCTGATCACTTACAAACCTTATTAGACCAATTTTCCCAATTGCTACATGGTTTAGATACCCTTTGCCATCAGTTGAAAGCCCTCGTAAATAACCAAGCACCCAGCTTTAATAAATTAAGAAATATCTCGGAAGAGATTGTTCGGATTCTAAAAACAAGTTTTGAACAAAAATTACAACAGGCGCTTAAAGAAGACGCGCCCAACCTACCTTTATTCGAAAATACACTTGTACCTCCGACAGATCCCATTCCCTCACAGAATCCGGACGTGGTCACCATTTCTGAACGTCATGACGCCTATCAAGCTTTAAAAGATATAGGCGGATTTTTAAAATCCCTGGACGGCCACAGTCCAGCCCCCTATCTGCTTGAACTGATTGTGTCCTGGGAGAATAAAACGTTGGTTGAGATTCTGTCCGATATCGGCAAGGGAAATCAAGAAGGACATGTGTTACTAAGATTATTAGCTAATGCCATCAAAACGTGATATAAATCACCAAATTTAGTTTGTGAGTGAGCAAGTCAATGTCCGTCATCTTTTTTTTATTCTTAGCCCTGTTAACAGGAGCTCAAGCTGATGGAAACAAAACTCCTGAGGCTTCTGTCTGTGAAAAAGAGCAAGCTTTAGAGGTTTTGAAAAAGGAGATAGAGGTGCTTCATTCTCTTTTAGAGAAAAGAGAAAATGCACCAATAAAAAATAATAATGACGCATTGCAAAAAAGATTTCGCGAGGCCTTAGAAAAAGCGAAGGAAGAATTAAAGAACATTGATAACGCCATGAAGGACTATAATAAACAGCTGCAGACTGATAAGGCATTGACCACGCCATGGCAAAAATTTGAACAAAATGTATCTTTGCAGATTGAATCTTTCCAAGATTATATGCAAGAACTGCAAAAAATATATATCGAAAGTAAAGAGCAAGACCCCACAAACTTTAGACCGGTGACCCCAGGCAAAGAGCCTCGTTTAGCGAGGCCTGTGCCTCGTAAAAGGAAGAGAATAAAGTCTGAGCTTACGCAACCATTGCCTTCTTCTTCTGAAAACGAAAACGGCAGCGGACCAAAAATACACTATCGCGATGCTGAACCCTCGAGATCTGATGAAGAACCCTTTTTAAAATAATTATATGACGACTCTCTTAATTCTGACCATTGTCCTTTTGTTAATGGCTTCGGCCTTTTTCTCGGCTTCCGAGACCGCGGTGACGTCCGCCTCCCGCGCTAAGCTGCATCAACTGGCCAAAGAGGGCGATGAAAGAGCCAATATTATCCGACGGCTTCAAGAAAAAATGGGCGCGGTCATCAGCGTTCTTTTGACCTGTAACACCATGTTGAACACCCTCGTCGCCTTTATTGCCGCCGAACTGTTTGATAATGCGGGGGGGTGGGTTGGCAAGCTTCTTGCACCCTTTATTATGGGCGCTCTTATCCTGATTTATGCTGAAGTCATGCCTAAAATGGTTGCATTGAATGGTCCGGAACGCTTCATGCTTCGAGTCTCTAACCTCTTGAATTTTATTTTCAGGCTTTTTCGCCCTTTGAATAATGTTATTACTTACGTAGCGCGCGAAACCTTAAGCCTTGTCGGGATTAAAACTAGTGGCCAAACATCTCTTTACGCATCGTTGGAAGAGCTGCGCGGCATTATTGACATGCACCAAGGCCCTGGGCAAGATGTTCCGCAGGAAAGAGCGATGCTGAAAAGCATTTTGGATTTGGGATCCGTGCATATTGGTGAAATTATGATTCATCGTAAGAATGTCACCATGCTGAATGCTGACAATCCCACCAGTATGATTTTGGATCAAGTCTTGTCCTGTCCCTTTACCCGTTTGCCCGTTTATAAGGGGGATCCTGATAATATTATTGGTATGCTCAACACCAAGGCTGTTTTGCGGGCTGTGCGCCAACATTCTGGAAATATGGATGATTTAGATATTCAATCCATCACCACCAAACCGTGGTTCGTACCAGAAAGCAATGACTTACTGGGCCAGTTACAGGCTTTTCGGGCGCGACGCGAACATTTTGCTCTGGTAGTGGATGAGTTCGGGGTCTTATTAGGTATAGTCACTCTAGAAGACATACTGGAAGAAATTGTGGGCGAAATTGATGACGAACATGATATTAAGGTTCGTGGCGTTCGTCCTCAGCCCGATGGGTCATATATTATTGATGGCACTGTGACCATTCGTGACCTGAATCGCCAGTTGGAATGGGATCTGCCTGATGAGCCCGCTGCCACCGTCGCCGGCCTTTTGCTGCACCACGTGCGCTT
This sequence comes from Candidatus Finniella inopinata, assembly GCF_004210305.1. NCBI lineage: Bacteria > Pseudomonadati > Pseudomonadota > Alphaproteobacteria > Holosporales > Candidatus Paracaedibacteraceae > Candidatus Finniella > Candidatus Finniella inopinata. The sequence goes on from NZ_SCFB01000006.1 coordinate 142,358, forward strand.
AATTCCAGAAGTCGATCAAATTTTCATATTCCATAATTTTAAGTTTCAGATTTTGCGACGCCAACGCAATCAAATCACGTTGATCCGTGTCACCCCACTTACGCCGCTGAAACATGACCAAAGGGACGGTGAATTAATAGCTGATTAGAACCTTGTTTCTGGAAAAAATCTCTGCCGTAAAATGCCCGTAAAATTATATGAATGGGGTATAACCAGTCTAAAACATCATGTCATTTTACCTACCTTTCTATTTTAGGTCTGCGGCACAAGGAATTTTCGGCGGTTAGTGCTTAGTAGGCCGTGTGTCTTTTTTATACAACCCTTAGCAAAAAATTAACCATAATAAATCATACTCTTATTATCAAGGGTTAGGGGTTTTGTATATGCTTGGTTTTTTATTTATAATTTTTTTATTTAATGTATTGTTTTCTGGTGCACAAGCTAGTGCACCAATTAAAGTTTCCAGCTTTCAAGAGATACAGTCGCAATTAATGAAGTTGCCACAAGCTCAGGCTGATCCAGCAAAACAAGGCTCAAGAATTCAAATTTTGATTGATATTGATGATATATTCTTAGACGGAGACAAAGAAAGCAATGCAACAAAGCCAGTATTGTTAGTAGGAGAAGCTGTTGGCGCTGCGGCTGGCAGTGCTACTGAAAAAAAATTTAGTCAGCAACAAACAAGTGCCTCTCTTGTTGACGAAAAAGCCATTCAATATATTTACAGGTGGTTATCGTCTGGTTATCAGGTGGCGTTTTTAACTTCAAGAAATGAAAATGAACGCGGCACAACTGTTAAAGAGTTAAGTAAAGTTGGCATTCAGAATATGAAAAACATATCGCTTTATATGACCGATGGTAAAGAGAAGGGAGAATGGCTAAAGGATTCAAACCAAACGCCCATATTAAATGGTGTTACCACTCTCATCTATATTGATTATCACAATGATCATCTAAAATATATCAATGATAATGTATGTAAGACAGGTACTCCGTGCTATCTTTTTTATTTTGGTAATGGCGTTTTTCCGCCCAACGTTTATGGTTTCCCAGAAAATCTTGAGCGGTTTACAAAGCAGCATACCGAAGCCGGTGGTACACGGTCTACCTTTATCCTAAAAGAAGGGGATAAGCCAAAGTTTGTTTTAAAAGTAGTAGCAAAAGATAGGGTTGATCAGTTTAAAGAAGAAGTGCTCGCAGATGCGATTTATCAAGCGATTGGGGAAAAAGAGCCGAGTTTTGGTGTTCAGGCACCAAAATTTCAAATTCGCCGTGATCAGGGCAGTCTTAGTCGCATCACTGAATTTTTACCAGGCGTTGAGTTAGGATTTAATCAAATCTCAGATGATCAAATCGCAGATGTTGCTAAAGGATTTATCGTTGATGTTTTTATGGCAAATTGGGATTTGGTAGTTAGTGGTAAGAATTTTTGGGTCAGTAATAGCAAAATTTATCGTATGGATAATGGGGGGGCCTTACGCTACCGAGCACTGGGTGAGCTAAAAGCGAGATCAGGTTATGATTTTAGTACAGCGGTAAACGATTTATATACTTTAAGAGGGAAACAATCTCCATATAAGTCAAGCTTGGAAGTAAGCATATATGGGCAAAAGTTTTATGGCCAATTAACTGAAACACAAATTTTAAAACAAATTATAAAGCTTGTAGCCTTACAAGATAAAATTCTTGCAACTGCAGATCAATATAATGCATGGCTGAATATTAAAGACTACGTCAATTTAAAATCGGATTTGATAACTCGTTTAGAATCTTTAAAGAAATATTATTACGATCAGGTGCAACCAGTAGCTCAATATGAACAAGCGCATCCTTTTGCAGTTGTTATCCCCAATAAGAAGTCATCGGCAAGTATTTTGATTGTTGTAAAGGATGGCGAGAAGAATAAAGTATTGTTAGGCAAAGACGCTAATCATGCATGGTGGGGGAATTTGGGGGGGGAAGCGGAAGACAAAGATAAGACCCTTTTAAAGGCTGCTGTGCGTGAGGTCAGGGAAGAATCCATGGGACTCTATCACGTTTTGACGGATGACCTTGTGAAGGCCCCCTTCCATGATTTGATTAAAGGCGGGGATCAGCCCGACGCCTTGCATCGTATGTATTTGCTGGAGGGTCGGGATTACATAGATCCGGCGATATTCAAAAAAACGCTTGATAAGCAAACAGCTAGACAGAGCCGAGAATACGATGATTTTACCTGGGTTGATGTGGCCGAGTTACTAGCGCTTGTGAAAAGTGTTCAGAGTACACCAAACCAAGTAGGCAACAAAAATCAGTATTTTTTAACGGATGAAAAGGGTAAGAAGATTGCCATTCATCATCCGTTAATGGATATGTTGCGCCAAGTACCGGTTGTTGCCTGGTTGGAGGCTTTGGCAGGGAACGGTAAGGTTGGCCCCACCCATACCCAAGGGAGTATTGGGTCCAAAGTTATAGAGAAAGCCCAAGGCAGTGCAGCAGGATCGTCGACTTCAGCAAACGCTTCAAGCAGTTCAGCATCTTCGAAGGAAAAAGACCCAAGGCACCCCTATTCGTATCCTTATCCACCATTTTTTGACCCAAGGGCAGAGGAAGAGGAAAGACTGTATTATCTTATGAATAAACATCTAGCTTTAATGACGCAGGTGAAGCAAAAGGGAGAGAAGATACAAAAAACCCTAAAGCGGACAGGATTGTCGACGACTTCAGCAAACGCTTCAAGCAGTTCAGCATCTTCGAAGGAAGAGGAAGCCCAAGGCGCTGAGGCAGGATCGTCAACCTCGGCAGTGGGTCTAAGCAGAACTGAAACAGCCACCGATATGCATCTAAGATGGAGTTTAGAGAAGGCGAAACAAATTTATACCCCAGGAAATGACCAGCAAAATATTTATTTATTCTTAAAAGATGTAAGCCCTTTATCAAAAGGCTACTGTGAAGAATTTAACGCTGCCTCAGGCACATGTGCACCGGGTACAACAAGTTACAAATGCATGCTTTTAGAGGCTATGGCACAAGAAAGGAAAATGAAGAACTGGTTCGTCTTTTACCATACTATGGAAGACAAAATGGCATTTATTTACGATATGATTACAGAACTTAGGAAGATTTTAAAAGTTGATGATACTAGTAGTGACACAAATTCTAGTATCTCTTATCTACGTGCATTTAATACCTTTTTCAAGGGGGTGCCAAACGTTGAGGCATTTATAGCAGATCAATTGCAAAAACAACAAAAAGATTTCCAATCACTAAATAACTATGATGCTAACTATGCAGAAAGTGGACTTTCAACCAATATTTATCTTTTTGGTAACCCTAATGAAGGGAGCTCATCAACTTTCAATTTAGTGCATGAAAATACATCACTCAGTCCTCCAAAATATCAAGAACTTTTACTCCATGTTCTTATCCAATTTGGCATTATGGATACAAAAAAGTATTTTGATTTGTTTGAAACATATTTTGGAAACAATACGCAAGGTCAACTCTTACAAATTTTTATCAATCCAGAAATTGTGGATGATGTAGTCTATTTAGCGGCTACTATGGGCAAGGGGCTTTATCCAAGCTTTGCGGAACAAAAAGAAAAATTAAGTCCTAGAACTTTCTTAACAGAATTGCGGAATAATATTAATGCGGCACAGCGTTTGCCATCAACAATTACTCTCGATACATTGCAAGCCCGAATTTTCCTAAAGCCAGAAATTATGAAAAATCCTGATAAGGTCAAAATTGTACGTTATTTTAAGGTTCCTCCAAAAGAAGGTTATTTAAAAGCACTACGCGCAATGATTAAGGATGATATTATGCAATGGTTAAGTGAGCATAACAAATTGCCGTCTTCTACCTTAGAAAGCTCATCATCAGCTCCATCCTTAGCACATTCATCATCGTCGCAAATCCCTCCTATACAAAAAGCGTACGTAAATTTTATGTTCAAAGGAACAGGGAAAGTATATGAAACAAGAACGGCTGCATCGATGTATGGTCAATTTTTGAAAGCCGATGATTTAGATGGCATTAAACAAATACTGGCACAAGATCCAAATTTTGATTTATTTAAACCAATTGCCAATACTGCATATCAAAATAGTATGGATAAATCACAAATTTATCCAGTGAAATTGCTCAGTCAAGCTCGAAAAATTAGTGCAATGATTTTAGGCAAGTACGCTAATCAGGTGCAATCTCATATAGAAAACGCTATGAAGGGTAACGCTGAAGAAAAGGAAGCTTATCTAATTTGGTGTCGTCTTTTAGTTGAAATTAGTGATCGGCTTGATAAGCAAGCCGAAGCATTAGCAGCCGCAAGTATAACCGAGGCATTGAACCGGGAAAACGCTTTAAAATTATTTGATATGCTTATTGCAAAAAAACGATCTACAGAAGCAAAAAAAGTAGTAATGGAAATAATAGTTAGTAAAGATAGTATAATCCGTGCAAAAGCTTTGACCTTATTTAAGGCGCTTATTGAAAACCATCAAATTGACCCACAAAATAACGATAAAGATCTGTTTGAAAGAGTCAAAAAAACAGCGATAAAAGGAATAGAGAGTTATGATGCCGAAAGAGATGCTGCTTACAGCTTATTTGAGGCGCTTATTAGCAATGGCCTATTTGATGCAGCAACACAAGCAGCGACTGTGGCAATGGAAATGTCACAGATCAATGCTTCAAATTTTGCTTTCAATTTGACTGATGTGTTTATTCGAAATAATCAATTTAATATAGCAGTACAAATATTAGCTACAGGAATCAAGCAGGGTTATAACTATGACGTTAAAAATAAAGCATGCCACTTATTGGAGGGGCTTGTTAGAAGCGGCAAAAGCATCACAAAAGATCAATTTATTCCAGCAGCAAAAGAAGCAAAGGAAGTAATAAATAATCAAGACTATCCTCTTATGGACAACGCTAACAAATTATTGGAAGCGCTCGCTGAAAAAGGTATGTCATAAAAGCAGTTGAATTAATAGATGAAGCAATAAAAATAAATAATCAAGACGATACTGTTATCGAGAGCGCTTTCAAATTATTGGTAGGACTTGTTGCAAAAAATCAGGGTTTTAAAGAAGCTATAGTTGCAACAAAAGCAGGTATGGCTAGTGCTAATGATTGGGTGAAATGTTTTGCAATTCTATTATTTAGGGAATTGGTAAAAAAGGTCAGGGAATTGAGGGTGCGCAAAAGGCAGTTAAGCAAGCTGTGCTGAGTAATCAAAAAAAGTGCGAGATTATGCCCAGCAATTACAAGCCTTCTTGTTCTAATTATGTCGTGGTATGCAGATAACTCGACCAGGTTTCAAGGGCGTGGTTTTTGGGTTCTACAAGTGTCGTAATATCTAAGTTAGCCCGAGAGCATCAGGGCCTGTGGCGACCATAAAAGCTTTTCATAAAAGATGCGTCCAACGGCCAACGCGCATCAGAAAAAGGTTTGAATTTGTCCAACGTAACTTCAGCAGTTGTGGGCGCAAGGTATTTTGTTTAAAGTGAAATTATCGTTTATAAAAAATTTTAAAGAATATGCTGCAATCTTTTCGTGAACAGTCCGGCAAATGGTTTATCAAAGTTTTATTTGGCGCAATTATCGCCAGCTTCGTCATATGGGGAATTGGCGATATCATCAGAGGCTATGGCCAAAATCGACCCATAGCCAAGGTTGGAAACCAATCAATTTCCTATGATCGGTATGCAACAGCGTTGCAACAAGAAATCAGCAGAATTCAACAAATCATTAAAGAACGCGTCGCGCCTGCTCAGCTGCAACAGTTGGGAGTTTATCAACAGGTTTTGGATCAGCTGATCAACCAAAGCGTTTTAGAGCAAGAATTGGAAAGATCAAAATTAACGGTCTCGGACAGTTTGGTCCGGAATCAGATTCATTCTATCCCCACTTTTCAGCAAAATGGCACCTTCAATCGGCAGCTTTTTGACGAGCTTTTGCGTAATAACGGCCTTAGTGAACAGGCTTTCCTGAAAGATATTAAACAATCTCTTTTAAGCCAACAGCTGGTTGCCCCTTTAACCGTTGGCATGATGTTGCCGACTTTTTATCAAGACCTATTGTTCAAATCTTTAAGCGAGAATAAAGTTTTCACATTTGTCATGGTTCCGTTTGAAAAGATGAAGTTGACAAACAATCCTACAATGGAAGACTTCAAGCTTCACTTTACCCAACACCAAGATCAGTATGCGGTTCCTGAGTTTCGTTCTGTAACGCTTGTATTAGTCAAAACCAAAAGCTTGCTGGCTCAAATTCCCGTCAGTGAAGACGAGATAAAGCAAGAGTACGAAGCACAGGCGGCTCAGTTTACAAAGCCAGAACAACGATCCGTTAAAAGCCTTACCTATGTGACCCAAGACCAGGTCGTAGAAGCTGCCAAGCTCATTAGTAAAGGGCAGCCATTGGAATTGGTGGCTAAGGCAGTTAAGGGCGGAAGGGTTGAGGATTTAGGCGTTGTTGAAAAGGCAAATCTTCCTGAAATCGCAGCAGATGTTGTCTATAGTCTAGAGCCAAACAAGGCGTCAGAAATGGTTGACACAGGCTTTGGTTACACAATTTACCTGGTCACAAAAATTATACCCGAAACCCTGCAACCTTTAAGCGAGGTTAAAGCCCAGATTCAAGAAAATCTGCGTCTTCAAAAGTTTGGGGATTCCCTAACCGACCTTAGAAATAAAATAGAAGACAGTCTGGCCGGCGGTGAGAAATTAGAGGATGTGGCCAAGGCCAACCAACTGCCCATAGAGGCCGTTCCGACGTTTAACCAAAAGGGATTAAGCAAAGACGGTAAGCCTGTTTTGGCGAGTTTGCCTGTGCCAGTTATCAAACAAATTGTTGAGCAGACCTTTAGCCTTGCGGAAGGGGCTCAAAGCCCTGTGGTAGAGGCCAACCAAGATTATTTCTTTGTGGTGCAGGTTAATAAAATTGACGCCCCCTATGCCCCAGAGTTCGAGGCCGTCAAGCATTATGTTGAAAAAGATTTGCTGCTTGAGAAAAAAAACGAGGCAGCGGCCAAATTGGCGCAGTCGATGACTCAACAAGTCAAAAGTTTGTCTGATTTAGCACGTCTAGCCAGCCAACATGGCCTCTCAATCATAACCAACCAAACCTTAAGTCGCGCTGACTTTTCTTCAGAAAAAAAAGATAAACTGAATGATCTTCAAAAGAATCTAAGCCCTGATTTATTGGCAAAAGCTTTGCAGTTGCCTGTGAATCAAGCGACTTATGGATTCCTGGCAGATAACAGGGGGCTTGCAGTTGTGATGTTGCAGCGCGTTGAACCCTTTAAAGTTGACCAAGAAAAACGTAAGAAGTTTGGCGGCCTTTTAAAAGATATGGTTGAAAAGGATATTATGGCCCTTTTGATGCAAAACTTCCGTACTCATTTTAAGGTTTCGATTGATCAAGACTTAATGAAACGGATGACGCAAGACGCTGGCTAGGGTAGACATCCGATAACTGTAACTTTTAACCGTTATCGGAAGAGTCGTCTTCAGAAGAAGAATCACTATCGGATGATGAATCGTCACTGCTGCTGTCACTGGAATCATCGGAGTTAGAATCCTCACCGCTTGAGGAATCATCTGTGTTGCTATCGTCGCTGCTTGAGGAATCGTCCGAATTATCTCCATCGGAAGAGCTATCATCAGCTGAATCGTCTTTTTCTGAGTCATCTGCCTTCGTGGCGGCTTTTTTCTTGGATGCCTTCTGTTTTTTATCAGGTTTAGAAGGGGCAGGGACGGCAGCATTACCAGCCGGGGTGGTAGCCTGAGTTGTTGGAGCGGCTGGTGCTTGCATAGGCTGCATCATTGTCATAGGTTGCCCCATTGGCTGACCAGGCGCCATCGGCTGCTGTTGTCCGGGAATGGGCTGATTCATCATTGGCTGATTGGTTGGACATGACCGCATCATACCGGGTTGCTGCGGAAACATAACAGGTCCTGAAATAGGAAAAGACCCATTCACAACAGCGTTTTGGGCTGGCATGCCTGAAAGCCCGGCCATCACATACTCACTCTCTTGACCTGGAATATTGGGGCGAATCATTTGACAAGCCTGAGAATCGCAATAATTCAAAACCGCCGTTTTGCGATCAAACACAAAAACACCCTTGTCTTGTGAAAACAGCGCATAACGATCCTGTTGGCTAAAATACATTATGACAATGCCAACGGTGATAAGAAAGGTTATGCACCCTAAAATAGTACCTTTTAACGAATTCATGGTCGATTCTCCTTGTCAGAAAACAGTCGTTTCTATCTTATCATCCGCCCAATTTCGAAAGGCGACGAGATAACGATATTGTCTTTCGCTTACTTTTATATATACTTTAATAAGGTTAAAGTTTTATTAATTCCCGGGTATTATGCGTTTTATTTTCGTTCTTTTAAGTCTGTTTTTTAGTGTTCAATCTTGTTTCAGTGATCAACTAACGAATATTTTGCCAACTTTTGAGGCCTATGTTCAAAAGTCATTATCTGAGTGGCAGGCTCCGGGAGTTTCTATTGCCATCGTCAAAGACGGGCAGATTATCTATGAAAAAGGCTTTGGGGTTAGAGAGGTTGACCAACCAGAACCCGTTGATGCCTATACTGTTATGCCTATCGCATCGCTCAGTAAAAACTTTTTGGTAACCCTTATTGCTCAGCTGGTGGATGAAGGGGTTTTGGACTGGGATGCACCCGTCAAAAAGTATCTGCCCGACTTTCGCTTAAGCGATCCCGACATTACCAATCAATTCACGGTTCGTGATCTTTTGTCCCATCGCAGCGGCCTGAAGGGTTTTTCAGCAGATAGCGTTTGGAATTTAGGCTATAATGCCACAGAAATTCGTGATTTCCTTGCCCAATTGCCTTTTGAAAAAGGGTTCCGTCACGATTACGCTTATCAAAACCATTTGTTCGGCATCGCCAGCGACCTTGTTGAGAAGGTCACGGGTCAATCCATCGCCAGCCTCTTTCAGGCCCGTTTATTCAATCCACTTGCCTTAACCTATTCCAACGTCGGTCCCATCGAACAACCCAAAAAAGGGCTGTGGGGTGCCATCAAAGGGTGGTTTCAAAAGAAACCGAAACTTAATGTCGCCTTGCCCCATCACGTGATTGGCACCAAGACAACTGCCACAGCCACCTCGCCCCAAATGTACACGTTTATGGGCAGCACAGGCGTTAACACCTGTGCCCATGATTTGGGTTTGTGGATGATTTTCCAATTAAATGATGGCCAGATCAACGGCAAAGCCCTGGTATCAAAAGCCCAAATCACCCAAATGCGCACATCCCATGTTCAGGCCACAAACTTGCGCCCCGACGACATGCAGTTTCCAGCTGTAAGGATGAGCCAGATTCATTACGGCATGGGTTGGTTTTTGGGCAACTATGGCGGGGAAGGGACTGAGAAGGTTCCGTTTCTTAGTCACATGGGCGGCTTTGGCGGCGTCAGAAGCCTGATGACACTGGTTCCGAACCAAAAATTGGGCATTGTGATCATCTCAAACTTTGGTTCCATGCGGGTTAGCATGTTGCCAGAGGCATTGCGGAATAAGTTTTTGGATCTTTATTTAAACCTTGGTGAAAAAGACTGGAGCAAAGAAAATCTGCAAAAGATGCAAGAGATTCGCACAAAAAACAAACAGTATAAAAATGATTATCGTTTGCAAAACCCCCGCCCTCACCATGATTTAAAAGTTTATGTGGGGCAGTATAAAAACCCCTTGTATGGATCGTTTGAGATTCAGCAAGACAAACAGGGATTAACGTTGGTTTATAAAGATCGCCGTGTCTCTTTAACCCATTGGAATGGGGATGAATTTGAATTCAAAGGGAACGACCTGACGCCCATTTATTCTGAATATGACCAGGGTTATATTGAGTTTGGGGTGCAGGGTCAAAAGGCCCTTTTGTCGGCCATTAACTTGATGTTCGAAGGGAAAAGTGAAATTTTTGAACGGGTGAAAGAGGGGGCTTGAGGGAGCCCTTTTCAAAAAAGAAGGGGCGGTCGCGCCGCCCCTATGTTATTGTTTTCGTTAGACGAGAAATTAAGAGAATGGATCGTATCCGCCTGTAGAGGAGTCGTGGTTAGCGTTCGAGGAAGAAGAGAAGTTGCTAGCATCATAGTCACCCAAGCCCAAGTTGTTGCTAGGGTAGCCAGATCCGAATTCATCTGGCAGCTCTTTTAACTTTTCCTCAGCCATTTCTTTAAGTTTTGCGAATCCTGCCTGACAAGCATCGTTAAGTTTTAGTTGATTGCCATCATTCTTAAGGAAATCAATAATTTGGCTCACATCACTTTTTGACCGAGCCTTACCTATAGCTGATTCACAAGATTCCAATATCATCGGAAAAAACTCAGCAGGCTCAAAAATTGATTGTTGCGTTAATAATTGTTTCCACTGCTGAACCTGTGTCCAGGAGTTTTGTTGTAGACAGCGGCCGTAAATTTTCAGAAGAAGCTTTTGTTCGTCAGGTCTAAAACAAAGCTTTTTCTGGTCCATTGGAACATCAAAATTTTTCAAAAACTCTTCAATATACGCCTCCACATCAGTGCCATAATCAAGGAATTCTGACGAAGCTCTACCAGTATACCATTTGAGGCCAATCGGATCTAAATCAGGAATAAGCGCCAAAGCAACATTATGCATGTTCTTGGCCGTCATACCTTGCAATGAAAAGGCATGACGAAGAACCTCTAACTTTTGATGCTGTGGACATCCGTAATCTTGTGCAAGTTCAGTTTCAATGTTTGCGATTTGTTCGGCAGTCAACGTCTGCATCCCAAAACCATATTTGGAGCCATATGTGCGTGTTTTTGCAATTTTCTCCAAATTCTCTTTTACCAATTGCAAATCATCTGATGGCTTCAAAAGGTGGCCCATAACTGCGCTGACGTTTTTTTCGGAATATTTAATACCTTCCAACGGGTTTTGATAGGGAACCAGTTTAAGGGTTTCATTAAAGGAAGTTTCAGAAAAGGAGATTCCAAGATTTTCGTTTGTCTTTTGTATAAAGGAGGAAACATTACCCAGCTCTTCGCCTTTTTGTGACGACATCCCGCCATAAAGAGTAGCCATGGAACACTCCAGTAAGGCTGTGAAATGTCTTTGTATCCTTACATCTGTAGATTCCTTTTCATGTTCTGATAACTGTTTAATGTGTTCCTCAAATCCTTTTCCATCCATCCCTGGTAGTAAATTGCAAACAACGCGACCATAAACTCCTTTCAATTGGTTGATAACATTGTCAGGTGTTTGTGCATCAGAAAAGCCCCAGAATCCGGTGAAAATTTGTTGCATTGCGTTATCGAACAGGGTGGCAACATAAAGGTAGGGTTCGCCATCAACGATCCTATTTACGCCTCTATACGCTCTAAATAGATTGGTTTTTGTTTGGTCCAAAAATGTGACTAAATTAAGGGCGGAAAATTCTTGTCCACGCGTAACTTCTTTATAAAGTGCCGACCAAGCGTTGGCATCAGGCTTATAAAACAGACGCTGCAAAGTTTCTCCATCGCCTGCCCTCATGTATCCTGCAACTGTATTGACAAGCTGGCTGCCAGCGTCTGTGCCCGGTAAGGGCGAAGGTACGCGGTCATCTTTAAAGTAAGCCCTCATCAACTGACCGATCTGTTCCGGTCCTGCTTCAAAATCGATCTGCGCATCTGCTTTCCAAGAAGAAGACGACGACGAGGAGGAGGACGACGAAGAGGCCCACACCGAATGATTGTGAAGACCGACCACACTGATAAAACCTAAAAACAAGGCTAATTTAGAAAATCGTTTCATTGTTTTTCATCCCTTTGAAAAAAGTAATACTGACAATATAGTGCCCATATTCCATTTTACAATGGTTAATGTAGAAATTTTTCACACAGGGCGTTTGTAAACCGGTATCATCAAGATCTTAATCATTTAACGTCGAAATCATCATGACTGTTGTTGTTCGTTTTGCGCCTTCCCCCACAGGTTATCTGCATATTGGCGGTGTGCGCACGGCTTTATTTAATTGGTTGTTTGCGCGCCATCATCAGGGAAAGTTTTTAATACGTATCGAGGATACGGACCGTTCCCGATCAACACCCGAGGCGGTTGAGGCCATTTTTGACAGCCTGTCTTGGTTAGGTTTAAACGGCGATGAAGACCCGGTTTTTCAGTTTGAAAGGGCGCCCCGCCATGCTGAGGTTGCCCGACAATTGTTGGCCGAGGGTAAAGCCTATCACTGTTATTGCAGCCCGGAAGAGCTGGACTTGATGCGCGAAGAAGCCAGGGCCAAAAGTCTGCCGCCCCGCTATGACGGACGATGGCGTGATCGTGACCCAAGCCAGGCACCAGCTGGTGTTGCGCCTGTTATTCGTTTCAAGGCGCCCTTAACAGGGGAAACCGTTATTCACGACCACGTTCAGGGGACGGTGAAGTTGGACAACAGTCAGCTGGATGACATGGTTTTGTTACGCGCGGATGGCACGCCCACATATATGCTGTCGGTGGTGGTTGATGATCACGACATGGGCATTACCCACATTATTCGGGGTGACGATCATTTAACCAACGCGTTTCGTCAATGGCATTTGTACCAGGCATGCGGTTGGGCCGTGCCGGAATTTGCCCATATTCCATTGATTCATGGGCCTGATGGAGCCAAGTTGTCGAAACGCCATGGGGCGCTTGGGGCTGAACATTATCGCGATATGGGTTTCCTGCCCGAGGCCATGCGCAACTATTTGCTGCGTTTGGGGTGGGGTCATGGCGATGAAGAAATTATCAGCACAGAACAGGCGATAGGATGGTTCAGTCTATCCGCTATTGGTCGCTCGCCCGCGCGCTTTGACATGGTCAAATTAACCCATCTGAACGCCCATTACTTAAAGGCCAGCGATAATCAGCGCTTGGTTGATTTGCTGAAACCTTTGTTGGAGGCAAAGGGCTATGTGGTAGACGCCTTATCGGAAGAACGCCTTCTTGGTGGCATGCCGGGGTTAAAGGAACGCGCCAAAACTCTTTTGGAATTGGCCGACAGTTGCCTGTTTTATTTCAAGGTGCAGCCGTCTGATGAAAAGGCTGGGACCTTTCAAACGGCTGAAAACGCCCGATATATTCAGTCCCTTGTGGAAAAAGTCGAAACCCTAGAGGATTTTACCCCTGAGGCGATCGAGCAAACCATTCGCGCGGCGGCAGTGGATTTGGGCATTAAACTGGGCGACCTGGCGCAGGCTTTGCGCGTTGCCCTGACGGGGCGCACCATATCCCCCAGTCTGTTCGAGGTGATCTCGATTTTGGGCAAAGACGAGACTTTAAATCGTCTGCGCCTTTTTTGCTAATCAATCTGATGTTCGAAGGGAAAAGGGAAATTCTTGAACGCTTGAAAGAGGGTTCTTAAGGGAACCCTTTCAAAAAAAGGGCGGTTGTGCCGCCCCCATCTGTTATTTGAATGACTGGGCGATTAAGCCCGTCTAACACCTTTTCTAAGAGATAGTGCGTAACTTTTCGTCAGCCTTTTCTTTAAGCTTTGCTATTATGGACCTGTAATGCGCAGGAAGATTCAACCCATAGTCACAATCCCAAAGAAAGTTAATAATCGCACTGATATGTTTTTTTTTCGTGGCCCTAAGTATCATCAATTCACAAGATCTTAATGTCCCTAAGAAAAGCTTTTCCGTTATAGTTGGCAGTGAAATGGTATGACAAAGAATTTCTAGCTTTTCAGAATAGGAGTAAATTTCATCTTTTGGAAGTTTCTGCTCAAGGTTCGTGATCTGCTCATCAGTTAACGTCTGCATCCTAAAACCATATTTGGTTATTTTCTCAATTTTTTCCAAATTCCGCGCTGCGGAGCTCAACCGGCTTGATGGGTTTAAAAGATGGGCTGCAACCATCCGGACGTTTTCTGAGCAATGAAGAATACCTTCTAGCGGGTCTTGATAACGAACCAGTGAAAGGGTTTCAGCAAGGGAAGCATTAGCATTTGATGTAGCATTTGATGCTGACAACAGAACGGCAATGAAACATTCTTGTAAAGCTGCGAAATGCCCTTGTATTCTTGCATCCGCAGATTTATTTTTTTGTTGTTCTAATTGGCCTAAGTGATTCTGAGGTTCGCCAGCCATAGTCGGCAATAAACCGCTGACAAGACGACCATAAATCTGCTTTAAAGCTTTAATATCGTCAGTCGGTGTTGGCGCATCAGAAAAACCCCAACATCCTTCAAAAATTTGTTGCATCGCATTATCGAACAGGGTGGCAACATGAAGACAAGCTTCGCCATCAACGATTCTTTTTACGCCTCTATACGCATTTAAAAGATCGGTTTTTGTTTTGTCCAAAAATTTGACCAAATTAAGGGCGGAGAATGCTTGGCTAGGTTTAACCTCTTGATAAAGAGTTGACCATTGATTGGCATCGGGCTTATAAAACAGCCGGTGCAGAATTTTCCCATTGCCTGCCTTCATGTGTCCTGCAACTAACTTGACAAGTTGACTGCCAGAGTCTCTGCCCGATAAGGGAGAAGTTGACGTGTCAGTACTAAAGTAGGTAGTCATCAGCTTCCCAATCTTTCTTTGTTCTTTGTCAAGATCCATCTGAGCAGCTGCAGCTGAATCGTTTGGAAGAACCACAACACTCATAAAGCTTAAAATTAAGGCCAACCTGGAAAATTGTTTCATTGTTTTATATCCCTTAAAAAAAACTAATACTGACAATATAGCTACTACATTTCGGTTTACAATCGTTAATGTATGAATTTTTCACACGTGGTATTTAAAGAATTGGGCATTAAACTGGGCGACCTGGCGCAGGCTTTACGCGTTGCCCTGACAGGGCGCACCATATCCCCCAGTCTGTTCGAGGTAATCGCGATTTTGGGCAAAGACGAGACTTTGAATCGACTGCACCTCTTTTGCCAATCAATTTCCAGCCGAGGGTGAATACGTGTTCAATTTAGCCTGGACATGTGCGACGTGCGCGGAAGTTTCTGGGAAATGAGTTTTAGCAATTTCAAGAGCCTGGTTTAAGTAAGTCACTGCTTCTTTTCTCAAGCTGTCAGATGGCGGATTAACTTTCATATTTATATCGGCCAGCATTTCCAAACATTCAAAGCTTTGGGGATGCTTGTTTTCCTGAAAAATCTTTAAAGCTGAATGAAGGAAGCTTTTGGATGTTTCCAGGCCGCCTTCTAACATGTGCAGCCGCCCCAAATCCATCATAACTTGCGCGGTATTCAGATGGCCTTTTCCATAGGTTTTTTCATACATCGCCTGACTTTGCTCAAGCAAACTTTTGGCTTTTTCATAATTGCCTAAATCTCTATAGACATTCCCTAAGTTCTCTTGACTATCAAGAAACCAAGGATGATTTTCGTAAGAATTCTTTCTATAAACTTCTAGACTTTTCTCTATAAGGGTTTTGGCTTCCTGGTGGTTGCCTTGCTCTCTGTAGACGCATCCAAGTTTTTCTAAACTCCAGGCAAACCAGGTATGGTTCTCGAAGGAATTTTTCCGATAAATCTCAACACTTTCTTTAAGATATTTTTCTGCATCCTCATAACATCCAAGGACCCGATAAATATTACCTAACCTGCCCACAGTCCAAGCAAACCAGGGGTGATTTTCGTAAGAATTCTTCCTGTAAATTTCCAGGCTTTCTTCAATGGCATGCTTTGCTTTTTCATAATCGCCCTGTTCTCTATAAACACCTTCAAGCCATCCTAAAGCACGGGCTAGCCAAGGGTGATTTTCGTAACCGTTCTTCTTATAGATTTCAAGGCTTTTCTCTAAAGATTGTTTCGCCTTTTCATAATCCCCTAATTCTCTATAAACACATCCTAACCATGCCAAGGTACGCGCTGCCCAAGGGCGATCTTCAAGGGAAACCTTTTGATAGATTTCCATACTTTTTTCAAGGCATTGCTTTGCTTTTTCATAATCGCCCATGTCCCTGTAAACACACCCAAGCCACGCAGAAACGCGCGCATACCAAGGATGGTTTTCGTAACCGTTCTTCTTGTAAATCTCAAGGCTCTCTTCTAGCAGCTGTTTCGCTTTCTGATAATTTCCAAGCTCTCTATAAACACTCCCCAAATCTCCTATGGCTCGAGCGTACCAGGGGTGGTTTTCGTAACCGTTCTTCTTGTAAATCTCAAGGCTCTCTTCTAGAAGCTGCTTGGCCTTTTCATGGTCGCTTAATTCTCTGTAGACGCATCCAAGCCATGCAGAGGCTCGGGCAAACCAGGGGTGGCTCTCATAAGAATTCTTCTTATAAATTTCTAAGCTTTCTTCAAGCGGGCGCTTCGCTTTTTCATTGGTACCCAACTCGCTATAAACATTGCCTAGGCCTTCTAACGATCGGGCAAGCCAATAAGATTGTTCCGAAGGGGCGTTTTTATAAAGATCTAAGCTTTTTTCAAATGCTTTCTTTGCTTCCTCGTAATTGGCTTGGTACATATAAATCTCGCCCAGTTCACCCCAGGTAGACGCCAAGACAGAATCCGTTAATAAATGAGAATGGGTCAAAAACTTCTTACAGTGCTTGACCAGCAGGGCCATTTTGGAAAAGTCTTCTTCATCTGCGTATTCCGGCGAAAATCGAATAGTGATTCCGGTCTAAACCGAACGGCAATTCCGGCGAAAATCGAATAGTGATTCCGGTCTAAACCGAACGGCAATTCCGGCTCAATTCGAATGGTGATTCTGGTCTAATCCGAACGGCAATTCCGGTTCAAATCGAACAGTGATTCTGGTTTAAATCGAATAACGATTCCAAGACGAAGCGATGGCCTTTGACCTCCTGTATCAAGGAGACCTTTGGTTATAAAACGCGTTTTATGAACGCTGTATCCTTTTTTTGTTCAACAAAACATGAAAGGAACAGCCCATGTCACGGAGTCACATATCAATGAGAAAGATCAGAGAAATCTTACGTTTACGGTACAGCTGTGGATGTAGTTACCAGGAGATAGCCAAGAGCATTGGCATTAGCGCGAGTACGGCGGTTGAAGGCGTCAAGAGGGCAAAAGCAGTTAACTTAAGCTGGCCTGTGCCCGACAATCTAGGCGACGAAGAGTTGGAGATCAAGCTGTATCCGCCTGCTCAAAAAATCAATAAAGAACAACGGGGAGAGATTGATTGCATTTATATTCATAAAGAACTCAAGTGCAAGCATGTTACGTTACAATTATTATGGAGTGAGTATAAAGAAAAGTACCCCCAAGGGATTAGCTACAGCCAGTTCTGCGACGTTTACCGAGGATGGCGTAATTCAACACTTGATGTCTGGATGCACCAGACCCACAAAGCAGGAGAGAGACTTTTTGTGGATTATGCCGGTCAAACGATGTCCGTTGTAACGGATACGTCGACGGGGGAAGTCGGTGAAGCACAGATTTTTGTAGGTGCGCTTGGTGCGACCAGTTTTACCTACGTGGAGGGCGCATGGTCCCAAACGCTTGCAGGCTGGATCAAGTCTCACGTGAATGCGTTTGAATATTATGGTGGCTGTCCAGAGATTGTTGTGCCAGACAATTTAAAGAGTGGGGTCCATAAGGCGCATCTTTACGAACCTGATATCAACCCAACCTATCAAGATATGGCCTCTTATTACGGCGTCGCAATTATTCCAACAAGGTCAAGAAGTCCGAAGGATAAAGCTAAAGTTGAGAATGCAGTCCAACAAGTCGAGAGACAAATTCTGGCCAAGCTTCGTAACCGTACCTTTTTTAGCTTGAGCGAGTTAAACCAAGCTATTCAGCCACTTTTGGATGTCTTAAACCGACGTCCTTTCCAAAAACTGCCAGGATCCCGTTTAAGCCACTTTCAAGACCTTGAGAAACAGGCATTAAAATCCCTTCCAACAACTCGGTATGAGTACGCCGAGTGGAAAAAAGTTAAAGCCGGCTTCAACTACCATATTGAGTTAGACAAGCATTTTTACAGTGTTCCCTATGCCTTGGCAAAGGAATCTCTCTATGTTCGCTATGGACCGACGATTGTTGAAATTTTTTGTCAGAATAAATGTGTCGCGACCCATGTCAGAAGTTATGGTGCCAACGGATATACGACAAATACTCTGCACATGCCAAAAGCTCATCAAGCACAGGTGGAATGGACACCCGAACGAATTGTTTCTTGGGCCAAGAAAACGGGGGAAGCAACGGCAAAATTGATAGAAGTCATCATGGCTTCACGCGCCCATCCTCAACAGGGGTTTCGCACGTGTCTTGGGATTTTAAGGCTCGGCAAGAGTTACGGTGAAGACCGTTTAGAGCTGGCTTGTAAAAGGGCTTTAGAGATAGGAGGCCACAGTTACAAAAATGTTGAATCTATTTTGAAGAACAAGATGGATCAACAGTCTTTATCCTCGTCCTCAGAAGTCAATAGCCTCTCTGATTCTCACGAATATATTCGTGGCCAAAAATACTTTAAATAATCTAAAAAAGGAGACCCTTTCATGTTACTGAATCCAATTGTTTACAACCTTCAAAAACTTCGTCTTCATTCTATGGCAAAAGCCTTTAAAGAACAGCTGGAGCAACCAACCATAACGCAGCTGAGCTTTGAAGAACGTCTTGGCTTGTTGGTTGATACAGAAGTCATCGCCCGGGAAAACAGGCAATTACAGGCACGCTTGCGCAGTGCCAAACTACAGCAGACGGCCTGCCTTGAAGATATTGACCATTCATGTCAGCGTAACCTAGACAAATCTTTGTTGGCCACACTTTCTCAATGCCAATGGGTTGCTTCTCATCATAATATTTTGATTGTTGGGCCGTGTGGCACGGGGAAAACATTCTTGGCTTGTGCTCTGGCCCACAAGGCTTGCCTTCAAGGTTATAAAGTTCATTACTGCCGCCTCAGTCGCTTGCTTAGCGAATTGCAGCTTGGAAAGGGGGATGGGAGTTATGGAAAAAGAATGAGTGAACTTGCTAAAACGGAGGTTTTAATTTTAGATGATTTTGGATTGTCTATTCTGACAGATGAGCAACGCCGTGACTTATTGGAGGTTTTGGATGACCGACATGATAAACGCTCTACGATTGTCACCAGTCAGATTCCTGTCAAACTCTGGCACGAAACCATAGGAAATGAGACGTTAGCGGATGCTATCCTCGATAGGTTGGTTCATAATTCTTATAGGCTTGAAATTAAAGGGGAATCTATGAGAAAAGTGAGGAGTAAAGAAAAGGATCAGGAAAACACCAAACAAAAAAACATCGAGGGTCCTTTGCATGACACAACGGAAATCACAAACAATGAAGGGGTGAAAAAATGAGATAAAATCGGAGAGTTCGCTTCTCTTTGATTCGTATTCGAATTAAACCAGAATCCGCGTTCGGATAAAACCGGATTCACCGTTCGAATTAAACCGGAACGGCCATTCGGATAAAACCAGAATTGCCGTTCGAATTCGCCGGAATACGCATCTATTCGGCATGATTGCTGGACAGGTTGTGTTTTTGGGCCGTTCGGGTCGATATTAATCAGCTTTTTAATGCTCCGTCTCGAATCAGATTCAACCTTATATCAGCCGTTTCTCCCAATGAATTAAATTGCGACACAAAACCCCCCCGTGCTTTTCCTGCGCAAAAGCTGTCATGATATTGAAGAACTTTACAGAGAAAAAACTTATTGAAAAGGTTATTTATATTCATTATATAAATAGATTAATAATATTAATTAGGTGAAAAATGAAAAAAGCAATTAAATTTCTTTTAGTGTTGGAACTTCTTTTAAGGGCAGGTCATGCCTCTGCTGCGCGTGAAGATGCCGGTGATTTAGAGGCAACTAGCGCTAGTAGTTCCGCTACGTCGTCAATGACTACTCTTCCTAATGGCAAAAGTCTTAAAGAATGGAAGACGGCTGTTGAAAAGATCGAACAGATTATAGCTGATCGAAGGGGTTATAATGGAATCCTTCTTGCTTTTATGAAACGAACAGATCTGAGCGCTGAAGCCAAGCTTAAAGCTTACGGTGAAGCCTTGGGAAGTTTACCTGAAGGGAAAAACCCCTTGGATATTGCGATTCAAAATATCGGGTCTGACCTGGATATTTATGACATAATTCATAGTCAATATATGCGGCGAATTAATGTTTACACGGCTGTGGTTGAAGGCGGCAAATCATCAACGTCTTTTAAGATCGAAGAATTTCTGGATCTATTTTATATGATCGTTTACAAAGATTATTTGACGGAAAAAACTAGGGCGTGTCATCAATTAAGCCAAATAGCCGCAGCAACCAAATGTATGGCTCCCAGGAAGTTTCGAGCTGTTTTATCATATCGAGTGGCTATGGCTCTGTATTGTTTAAGTTTGGCGAAGAAGTTTTCGATGAGGTGCCGGGCCTTGTAGAGGTCTTTATCATACGAACAAGGGTTGATCCTATTCTTTTTTGGGGGAATGACCGCCTCACATCCTTTCTCTTCAAGTTTTTTTCTCATACGTTCGTCTGCGTCATAAGCCTTGTCAGCTAAGACGGCACCAGCTTGCGTAAGGTTATCTATTAAGGCATCGGCACCTTCTAAATCGTGATCTTGTCCGGCTGTTAAATAAAACCCTGTTGGATTTCCCAACGCATCACAGGTGGCATGAATTTTGGTGCTTAATCCTCCTTTGCTTCGTCCAATCGCTTGGTCAGCTGAGAATTCTTTTTTTTAGCACCAGCACTGTGCTGATGAGCACGCACTATACTTGAATCAATCATAGCGTATTCATTGTCAGCATCTTGGCTTAATAGCTCAAAAATTTTCTTCCACACACCTGATTGGCTCCACCTCGAATGGCGTAGATGAATAACTCTAAAATCCCCAAAACGTTCCGGTAAATCACGCCACGGAATTCCAGCTCGATATCGATATAGAACGGCTTCTATAAATAGGCGATTGTCTTTTGCTGTTGCACCAACATATCCTTCCCTTCCAGGTAGCATACCCTTAATGCGATCCCATTGATCATCCCGTAATGCGTAGCGTCTCACCGAAAAAAACCTCGTAAAATTTTTCTCAATTAAAACAGAAATCTATGACTTATTCAATTGATGACACGCCCTAGTCAAAAAGAATTTATGGATTTTTGTAAAAGCGTTAAAAAGTTATCTGTCCGTGAAAAAATAGGTGCTTTAAAGAAGCGGCAAAGGGCAGGAGAGTTTGTATATTTAGATGGGATCTTACACGCATTAGCTCCTTTTGTTGATAAGGTGACTATCGATGCACATACGAAATATTATGTACAAACGGCTATAGCAGACGGCACGAAAATTTCGGGGTACAGTATAAAAGCTGCACATTTATTGGAACTTTTAGCTAGAAGGGATAAACTTCAAGGAAAGACGATTCACTGCGTTACCCCCTCAGGAAATTCCTTTGATCTAGATGCTACCCTCAGAAGCATTAATGAAAATTTAAATAATGCGGCAGCTGCACGTAAAGAGATCTATTCAACAAAAGAAGGAATAGGTGGGGAATTAGAAACGACTGAAAGTCAGAAACTTATAAAAAATGTCAAAGAGTTTGAAAAAGGCCTTACAACTGCCGAAAATTTAATAGGCATGCTTGAAAAGCATAGGGTGAAAGTCATTAAAAAAGAAGAAGATGGTCATGCGGTATCTGGAGCAGAAGCCGCTTCAGCGGCTAGTACAAATTATGAAGGCACAAGCGATCATTCTTTGACGCAAACAGATATGCAATCTTCTTTTCCTGCCGGTTCTTCTTCGTCTTCTAGCTCTTCATCAACTCCAAGCTCTTCTGCCTCCTCCTTTGGAAGAGAATTGACTGATAAAGAAAAGCGAAGATATGACCAAGCTATAGAACAACATATCTATGGAAAAAAGAGGGAGCCAAAATCAGGTGCAGATTTTGAGAAATTGACAAAAGAGGTCAATTTATTTAAGGCTGTTGCTGAGGACAACCACACAAAACAGAATGTTAGATATGAAGAAATGCTAACCCTTGTTCGAAGAATGGGTGGAGACGTTTTCCCATTTGGTAAGAAGGGAGGGTCTCATCGTCGGATTGAGATCCCCCATGTAAATAATGGGAAAATTATCACGTGTGGAACTTACGAACCACACGGAGGGGAAGGATATCCTCTGTGGCTGGATTTTTCTATGAATGCCATCACTAGGGCCATGGTTTGAGAATCGAATAGGCGGGGCCTCAAAACTCCGTCCTCCCATACCGTAAATAGGTCAATTTTTTTTGGGCCATGGGACGACGCTAAGGTCAAACAGCTTACAACGTGTAATTAAACCCATCCACCAATAATCCGGGCATACACAGTCCCCCAACCGACCGTTTATCATAAGTGGACGTATCAGCCATTATTTCAACAAAGTCTGTCAGGTCAACTAAGCCATTCCCTAAGAAATGATATAAAGACTCATCAAACCGTAGATCTTGGATGGGGGCTGTGATCTTTCCATTCTCTACCCAAAAGCAAGCATAGCGGGTCATGCCGGTTAAACGGCCAGTGTTCAAATCGCTCCAGTTTAAATAATGAAGGTTGCTGACATAAAGCCCTGTATCTAAGGCCGACAGGATATCTTGCGTTGGCAAAGTACCAGGCATTAAATGGGGGGAGCGCATCCCCTCATACTCTTCAGAATAATTGCTGGGAAGGTTGTGTTCTTGGGCCGTTCGGGTCGATGTTAACCAGTTTTTTAAGACCCCATCTTGAATCAGGTCCAACCTCAAGGGGGCCGTTTCCCCCAAAGAATTAAATCGCGGCGATAGCCCTAATGAAAAATCCTCCACCAATGTGACCTTGGGGGATAAGGTTTGCCCATTTGCCAATTTTTGAAAGGGTGATGACCCCTGGTAATAATGCGATGCCGCCGGTGACAACAACGTGGCAAGTTCGGCCACGGCTTGCGGTGCAAAATAGGTTCGGTACCGTCCCGGTTTAATCTGACGATCGGGTTGGTCAAGCAATGCCAATTGTTGTTTAACGGTTTCTAACTTCTTTTCAACGTCTTTCGCTGACCATTGATGATTGCTATAAAGAAACTTAACGGCTTTTTGTTGGGGCGTATAAAAAGACAAATCCAGAGTAAAATTATCGCGGCTGAACCAATGGCTTTGACCCAATGAATCGTAAACCCCTCGCATTACGCGACCAGATGTTAACAGGCCAGCGCAATCTTGCAGATTCCCTTGAAACAAAGGGAAAATCAAATCAAACCAATCCTCATCAAGCGGCAGCTTGGCCTGATGCTCTTCACTGCTGTTGGATTCATTGGCCTTTACAAATGTTGGACAAAAGGGGTCAGGGGGCAACTGTTCGGCAGCCCATCGGCAACTTTCAATCTCAGCCAAAGCTTTTTGATGATTAAGGTCACCATCATTGCCAAAGGGGATGGTGTGAAGGACATAGCGTTGGTTTTTCATAAACCTTAAAGTTATGTTTCCTTGACTCAGTTTAAAGGTTTGCCGCACTTTATGACGGTTGAGACGCACATAAAAACTGTCCTCAGCCTCTAGGCTAAGTGATAACTGTTCATCAGCTTGCAGGGATTTTATTAAAGATTTTGCGAGAGTTTCAAATAAGGTTTTGTTCATGTCGTTATCCTCCACCAAACACGTCAATTCCTTCGAACCAGCACGCAGGCGTGGCATGTCCAACAGCAACCAGCTGATTGGGTTCCCCTTTGCCGCAAAAAAGGCTGCCCCAAACTTTGAAGGAATTCTGATCACCAACAGCCTTTAATTTGTGCCAAAATGGCAGAGTGATCCCTCGATAATTGGGGTTTTTAACCACATGGGTGAGGCGACCTTTTTGAATGCGACGCCCATATTCGCAACCAAACTGGAATTTTCGACGATAGTCATCAATTGACCACGATTTATTCGTCATCATTAAAATACCATCATCTATTTGGGCAATCATATCTTCTATTGATGTGTTCCCAGGCTCCATGTTGAGATTGGCCATGCGATCAATAGGTAATCGATTCCAGGAACTTGCCCGTGCGCTGGCAACGCCAGGAACATTTAAGCGTTGCTGACTTTCTAAACTGCCAAGCCCCCCTACCAATAGGCCATCTTTAATTAAGTAACGTTGCTCGGCGGGGTTGCCTAAATCATCAAAAGCATAACTGGCCAATTCACCATTTAGGCTTGGATCAAAGGTAATATTCAACAACGGTGATCCATATTGCAACTGACCAAAGTCTTCAGGTTTCACAAAACTCCAACCAGCATAATTCCGCTCGTCCCCTAAAATACGGTCAAGTTCCAAGGGGTGGCCGATCGATTCATGAATTTGCAGATACAATTGGTCAGGTGTCAAAATCACATCAAACGTGCCGGTTGGGCATTCTTCACCCTTTACCAACTCAACAGCTTCAGATCCAATTTGCCACGCTTGATTTTTTAAATAGTCAGCGTCAAATAAACCATCAGCATTCTGACTGAAGATGCCCCCATTTGTTCTGGTTTGGATCTCATTGTCAATCTGAGCTGTGGCGGAAAGTGAAAGGCCAAAACGGTTTATGTTTTGCTCTATTACCGCACCTGACGTGCTGACCAATTGAGTTTGTATCCGTTCAACAACGCCAGTAGCCATGGTGCTGATAATACAATCATCGACTTTAAGATCATGGCTGCTTTGAATTAACAGATCACTGAGATCCTTTAGGCCGGGGACGGACGAAGGGGAAGACATATAAGTGCCCTGCGATGGCGGCCTAACGGAGGTATCGAAGGCATAAAGATTATGACGAGTTGCCTGTTCAGCGATTCTTTTCGCCTTAAGGGCGGCTTCTTTCAAAGCATCAGGGTGGGCTGTGTTGGTGGCCACGGCGGCAAATTGGCCATTCACCAAAACCTCCACCATCCATCCTTGGTCAACGCAATGGGTATAACGGTCAGTTTTTCCATCACGGGCACCAAAAACTGTCGATTCGTGGCGCACTTCGCGCACGCCCAACCAATCGACATCCAAATCCACATTATTCACAAAAGCTGATAAGTTCACCGTAAAGCCCAGTCTTGAAAACCCATGGGCCCACCATACACTTAATGATTGCCATTTGTAAAAGGTGAGTGTTTTAAAAATTACTCAAAACAACAGCCTGAACGACCTAAAGCATTAGTCGTCTTGATCTAGACAACCTTCAAAACAGATATCTTTCAAAGTAGGTATGATCCCTTTCAAACAAGCGAATTGAGTTAATATATTTGTTTTTACTTTACCGCTATCGTCGTACGCCCCCCAAAATTCTTGACGGTGATAGATGATGTAGAAAGTAAGTTTACGAAGTGATGTGAACAGCTTTGGATCACAAACTGTCCTAACATGCCACTCTAAATCATTCTTTTTGGGGTCAAAATAGGTGATGCCAATGGTCAATTCTTCAATCTTATCCAAGTTAAAAAATTGGCTGCACACATTTAAAGCGGCACCGTATTCTAATTTTGTTTCTTCCGGGCTTAATTTGTATGTTTTCTGAGCTTGATGGGCTGTCGTTGAATCGCTGAGATCTTGAATTTCTTGCAAAAGAGGCAGGTCAATAAGTGCACAATTTTCTGTTTCCCCCCATACATCAACAATACGCTTTAAAGATTTTAAACGTTCATATTGGTTTAGTGACTTTGTGGGCGCATTCTCAAGCCATTGTTGCAAACTATTAAGAGTTTTTTTTATCTTTTCGACGTTTCCAGTTTTTTCTTTACCATTAAAGTATCCTGCAAGTAGATCAAAAAAAGAGCAATACTCTAACATATCATCGTTATGTAAGTCGCGATACTCCTCGAACTTTATATCAGCAACTTCAAGAATGGCCTCTTTTAATTTGGGAAACTTTGCTACTAATTCAGTCACAGTCTCCTGATCAGTCTGTTTCAATGGAGCGGCTTGACTTCCCATGACCATGCTGCAGGAAAAGCTGGTTAGCATTAGAACAATTGCTGCTAGGTTTTTCATAAGATCCTCTTGATAAATTTTATTTTTATAAGTTCGATGACAAGGGCGTTATTTCTTCGTCCAATGGAATCGAACCCGGTTTTGAATGGCGCACAGCATGTCATAGGGGCTGTGGCTTGTATACTCTGCAACTTGTTCGATGGGCAGATTGTTACCCCACAAAATAACGGGGTCGCCCGCTTTGGCGTCAGGGCAATTTTCAAGGTCGATTGTGGTCATATCCATCGATACTCGACCAACAATTCGACAGCGAACGTTGTTCACCAAGATGGGCGCCCCTTCCCGGGTGGTACGGGGATAGCCGTCGCCATACCCAATCGCAATAACCCCAACGCGCATATCTTTGGGGCAAACGAACTGGCTGCCATACCCAATGGATGAGCCCTTAGCAAGCGTCCGTATGGCTATTAAACGCGTTTGCAAGGTCATGATGGGTTTTAAATCAAAATCAGCGGCAAGCTTTCCCTTAATGGGTGAAACTCCATATAAGCCCATACCAGGTCGGACAACGTCATAGTGATGATCGGGAAAATTAATCATGCCGGCCGAATTGCAAAAGCTTTTTAAGCCCGGAAAGTTACGCGTAAAGTTCTCAAACCGCTGAATTTGTTGTTGATTAAGGGGATGATTGACGTCATCAGCGCACGCCAGGTGAGACATAATGCCGATCGGCTGCGCGATATGCGGATTGTTTGAAAGGGCCTGATAAGCTTTAGGGGCATCAAAGAGATTGAATCCTAATCGTCCCATGCCGGTGTCAACCTTAAGCCATGCTTGTAAAGGCAGCGGCAAGGAAAGACTTTCAAGCGCCTTGACCTGCCACCAATCATGAAAAACAACCTGAAATTTTTCGCAAGATGCAATCAAAAGTTCGTCTTGTTCGAAGATGCCTTCCATTAAGGTAATGGGCCCGCTAACTCCTGCGCGCCTAAGGGCGATCGCCTCGTCACTGGATGCGACGCCTAAGCTATAGACACGTTTGTCCAGGCGGGCAGATACCGACCGAAGGCCATGCCCATAAGCGTTCGCCTTTACCAAAGCGATAATTTTTGAAGACGGTGTCTGGGACTGAATAACCGATAAGTTATGAAGCAGGTTTTCAGTCGATAGAATGGCTATGGCTGCACGCGACATTTTTTAGCTTTCTATGTGCTGAGTTTCGCGGCAACTTCATCGCTCACCTCGAAATTGGCATACACATGTTGCACATCGTCGTTGTCTTCCAAAACATCTACCAATTTAACCAATGTTCTGGCGGTATCTTCGTTGCATTCTATGGTGTTCACAGGGCGCCAAAAAACTTTGGCTTGAAGCGGATCACCCAGGTGTTCAATAAGGTGGTCTCGAACAGAAGCAAAGGCGTCCAGAGAACATGTCACCTCCAAGGTTTCGCCAACAGCTTCGACGTTATCAGCACCTGCCTCAAGGGCAGCTTCAAAAACTTGGTCGAAATTGAATTTACCGGCATCAAACTCTAACAGGCCAAGGCGTTCAAAGGAAAAGCTAACGCTGCCACTTTCGCCTAAATTCCCGCCGTGTTTGTTAAAGTAGGATCGGACTTCCGACGCAGTTCGGTTGCGATTATCTGTCAGTGTTTCAACAATAACCGCCACGCCCCCTGGGCCGTACCCTTCATAGCGAACTTCTTCATAAACAGCTCCATCATCACCACCCAAAGCTTTTTTCATGGCGCGATCAACGTTATCCTTTGGCATGTTTGCCGCCCGTGCAGAGGCTAGCGCGGCGCGAAGTCTGGGATTAGAGCCTGGCTCAGGGATCCCTGAACGAGCCGCCACCATAATTTCACGGGCTATCTTGGCGAAAGTGCGCGCCCTTTTGGCGTCCTGAGCCCCTTTGCGGTGCATAATATTTTTAAACTGCGAATGTCCAGCCATGGCTCACCTTCTTTTCTATTTTTGATTGCATGCCCGACGCCTTCCTTTTCGATGGCGATTGGATATGCCTCATTGTCCTTAAAGATAGATTCTCAGATCTTTTAGAAGAAGACAAAGGTTTTTTAGATTGACGGTGGAAGAAAAATATGAGACAGAAATAAAACCAGCAGAAAGCGTAGTTTCTTAAAACCTTGGCCATCACCTATATAGGAAATTTCATAGATTTTCTTGAATTCGGTCTGTTCACAGCGCTTTTACCTTTTATAAGTAAAGATTTGCTGGGTTTATATGATCCGCAAGTCAGGGCTGAGTTCTGCTATCTGGCGGTGTTTGCGGGTTTTTTAGGTCGCCCAGTAGGTGCCTATTTTCTTGGAAAGTTTGGGGATCTTTACGGAAGCCAGCGTCTTTTGGTCTTTTCAGTCTTAGGCATTTCAGTGGCAAGCATGATCTTGGCCTTTCTGCCCACTAACAATTACTATGTCATCGAAATGATTATCCTGTGTCGATTCCTACAAGGGTTGTTCACAGGCGCTGAGTATTCCGCTGTGGTTGTGTCAGCTACCCAAACAGCTACGGTCAGAAGCAGCTATCGATCTGTTGCCTTGATGACGGCAAGCGGCGTTCTTGGCGTTTCTGTTGCTCAATTTATGGCTTTCTTGCTCTCCTTGTTTCACCTGGAAAATTTTACCTGGAGATATGCCTTCGTCTTTGTATCTATGATTGGTTTTTGTACATTTTTAAAGCGAGCCTTATCTTACAAAAAAGACTGGGTATCTGTTATCAGGCCCGAAGTCATCCCTTTAAGGAATTACATACCTGAAATTTTTTCCTGTATTATTCTAGTCGGCCTTGTTAATGCTATGTTTTACTTGGTCAATACGTTTGTCAACACCTATAAAATGATTATCAGCTCCAATTTGGCAACATCACAATTCCTTTTAAACTTTATAACAACATCTTGTTTTGCTTTAAGTATTTGGCTTTGGAGTATCTATCTGTCGTCCAGAGACCATCAACCGTTTAAAATAATGCAATGCAGCCTTCTCAGCATGGTTTTGCTGCTGGGGCCTTTATTTTATGCCTATGTAGAGGGCACTCCTTTGTGGATTAGCGCCATCATTCAAGTGGTTTTCATTTCTGGGATTCAATTATTCACAGTTGTGGGCATCAGTTTCGTCCCCCGCCTTTTCCCGGCGTCCATTCGTATTCAAGCCTGTGGATTGGGTTTTAATTTGGGTATTTCATTGTTAGGCGGTGGCTTTCCTTATTTGAGCCTCAAATTAACAGAAAAAACCCACAGCCTTTATGCCCCTGCCTTTGCTGCCTTATCTGTAATTTTCGTTGGGTACTTAAGTCTACGAGTTTTAAGGAAGCGTTACCCTGAAATGCTGGGTATTAAGTGCTCACCCATTGAGGATGAATTCATTGATGAGAACAAACCTCTAGAAAAAATTTCAAAACGCAGCTATAAATAAAGGCGTACTATTTGCACCGAAAGAAGGTTTGGTGATTTTTTCAAAGTCATTTCTTACCTTCCGATGTCGCTGCACCTTTAAGTTTCAAAAGAACAGACCAGGCGCATTGATTTTTATCTTTCGGGCGGTTTAATCGGAAAATAACAAAGGAAATTTTTTATGTCTATGCCCACCTTTACTATGCGTCAGCTGTTAGAAGCTGGTATTCACTATGGTCACACCACACGTCGATGGAACCCTAAAATGGGTCCTTATTTGTTCGGCGTTAGAAGCGGAATCCATATTATCGATTTGGAACAAACTGTTCCCCTGTTATACAAAGCTATGCAAGCTATACGCGATACAGTGGCCTCAGGTGGTCGTGTTTTGTTCGTAGGGACAAAGCCCCAAGCTGCTGAAAAAGTTAAAGAATCAGCAAAGCGATGCGGCCAGTATTATATTAATCACCGTTGGTTGGGTGGGACATTAACCAATTGGAAGACCGTCAATCAGTCCATCAAACGGTTGAGCGAAATGGAAGAAGCCTTGTCAAAGCCTGACCATTTGACCAAAAAAGAAATTTTGAAGATTCAACGTGAACACGGCAAGATTGAGTTGGCCATTGGTGGTATTCGCGAAATGGGTGGATTGCCAGATATTTTGTTTGTCATTGATACCAACAAAGAAGCCATTGCGATCCAAGAAGCAAAGAAATTAAAGATCCCTGTGATCGCCGTTTTGGACAGCAATTCAAGTCCTGACGACATAACGTATCCTATTCCTGGTAACGACGACGCTTTGCGCGCCATTGGAACCTATTGTGATTTGATTGCTGGATCGGTTTTGGATGGATTGCAGGCAGAAATGATTTCGGCCGGAATTGACATCGGTGAATCGGCAGAGATTAATGATGAATTTGTCGCTGAGGCTGGTGAAGTCGTCTAATCAGACGCTTGACTACGTTATCGATTCGCGTTCATCCCTGTCATTCCAGCAACAGCGGGAATCTAGATAACAATAAACTAGACCCCCGCCTCTGCGGGGGTGACAACGGGGCGCCGTGGGGTTTGTGAGAAAATAAATTGGACAAGCTTTACGTAAATACATTTTTTTGAGGAACTCAAATGACTGAAATATCTGCAATATTAGTAAAAACCCTTCGTGAAAAAACAGGGGCTGGCATGATGGATTGCAAAAAAGCATTGCATGAAGTAAATGGCGACATAGAGGCCGCAACTGACTGGTTACGTAAAAAGGGATTAGCCGCAGCAGCTAAGAAGGCTGGTCGTGTGGCCGCTGAAGGTTTAGTGGGCGTTGCCAGTATTGGAACAGCAGCCGCTGTTGTCGAAATCAATGCTGAGACTGATTTCATAGCCAGAAACGCCGATTTCCAAGCGCTGGTTGCACAAACGGCAGAGATTGCTGCCAAGGCCCCCCATACGGTTGAAAGCCTGGCTTCAGCTGCATTTAAGGGCGAGTCTGAAACGGTTGAACAAGAAATCACCCGTTTGATTGCTGTTATTGGCGAGAATATGAGCTTGCGCCGTGTGGCACGTTTGTCGGTTGAGCAAGGTATTGTTGCCACTTACATTCATAGCGGGATCGCTCCCGGGCTTGGTCGTATTGGTGTATTGGTGGCCCTTGAATCCGCCGCTGATCCAGCGAAACTGGAAGAACTGGGTAAAAAGTTGGCCATGCATGTGGCGGCCACTCAGCCCCAGGCATTGAGCGTCGATGAGCTGGATCCGACTTCCGTTGAACGGGAACGTGCTATTTTGGTTGAACAAGCGCGCGCCTCTGGCAGACCAGAAGATGTCATTCAAAAAATGGTTGAAGGTCGTCTGAAGAAATTCTACGAGGAAGTTGTGTTCTTGGAACAAACCTATGTAGTCGATGGTAAAACCAGAATTGCTGATGCTATTGAACAAGCAGCAAAAGAACTGGGCCATCCCATTGAGCTAAAAGCCTTTACAAGGTTTGGCTTGGGCGAAGGAATCGAAAAAGTTGTTAGTGATTTTGCGGCTGAGGTTCAAGCCCAAGCAGGTCTTTAATTCAAGTTTTTAAATTTCTGGAAAGTTGAAATTGTGTCCTCTTCCCCACAATACCGGCGGGTTCTTCTAAAGCTTTCAGGCGAGGCTTTAGCAAGCTTAGAATCCACCGGTTCAGGGCACAAGAAATTTGGCATCGACCCAAAGATGCTAGAAAAGCTGGCACAAGATATTCTGTCAGTCCATCAAACAGGCTTAGAGATCGCCCTTGTTGTGGGTGGCGGGAACATTTATCGGGGGGCACAAGCTGATGCTTACCCCTCAACCGATCGTACCAGTGCTGACCATATGGGTATGTTGGCGACCACCATTAATGGCTTAGCTTTAAAAAGCGCCCTGGAGCATTATGGCATGCCCGTCAGTTTAATGTCGGCGATGCCGATTCCCAACGTGTGTGAAACATTCACACGCAGAAAAGCTGTTGAGGCCCTTAATAAAAAACACGTTCTTATTTGTGTTGCGGGAACAGGAAATCCCTATTTCACAACCGATTCAGCTGCGGCGTTACGGGCATGTGAACTGAACTGTGATTTATTGCTAAAGGCGACAAAGGTTGCGGGTATCTATACCGCTGACCCCAACCACCACGCCAGCGCTGAATTTTTGCCCAGATTAACATATCGAGAAGTGATAGAAAGAAAGCTGAAGGTTATGGATATGACAGCCATCACTTTGGCAAAAGAAAATAAAATTCCTATTGCGGTCTTCTCGATTTATGAAAATAATGGGTTTGGTAAAGTTTTGAATAAAGCGACGCAATTTACGATCATCTCTTAAATTTTTAACGACTAAGGTAGGACCATGTCTTCAACACGTTTTGACACTCGTTTAACTGATTTTAATCGTCGCATGGACGCAGCGGTGGAGGTTTTAAGCCGTGAGTATGGCGGCATTCGTGCTGGGCGTGCCACCGTGAGTTTATTAGACCCCATTAAGGTTGATGCCTATGGCGCCATAATGCCTCTAAGTCAGGTTGCCACGGTAGGAGCCCCAGAGCCTAGGCTTTTAACAGTTCAGGTTTGGGACAAGGGCATGGTCAAGGCCGTGGAAAAGTCGATTCGTGATTCAGATTTGGGCCTGAACCCCATGATAGAGGGGCAGCTTTTGCGCATACCATTGCCGCCGATGACTGAGCAAAGGCGCCAAGAGTTGGCAAAATTAGCCGCTAAATATGCAGAAGATGCGAAGGTCAGTGTTCGAAATGTTCGCCGCGAAGGCATGGAATTTTTGAAAAAAGCTGAAAAAGATGGCGATATTTCGGAAGACGAACTTCATCGCTTGTCAGACGAAATGCAAACAATGACAGACGAGCATGTTAAAAAAATCGACGAGATGGTTGTTCACAAACAAAAAGAAATTATGCACGTTTAGACTTCGGTTGATGAAGTTTAGCGCCCTCTTTCTTATTCTTCTGTTCACCTTAACGGGGTGTGGGTTTCGGCCGTTATATAAACAGCCGTCATCGAACACTTCGACCCCTTTTTTATTAGAGGTAAGGGGGAATAATGACGAAGCCTACGGGACGTATAAATTCAAACAAGAATTGCAGCCTCTTATTAGCCACATCAACAACCCGGCTATCTATAAAATCGTTATAACATTGAATGAAAGTTTTGGTGATATTGGTTATGCATCAGATGCGTCACCTTTAAGATCGCAGGGGCGAATTGTCGCAATGGTGGAAATTTACGATGCCAATCGCCAGCTTATTTACCAAAATAGATTGGATTCCGTCAGTTCCTATACAACTGACATATCAGAAGAATTTTCTAACCTAAATGCCAAAATGGCGACGCGTGAACGGTTGATGATCAGCCTGGCCCAAGATGTTGCTCGTTCTATTCAAGTGGCGGTCAATGGAGATTTAACAAAGGAAAGCTAAGCCGATGATAAGTTTAGAGGGTGTATTTTGGACTATATAATTTCCTCTCTCTTTTGTATTACTTAAGTATTTCATTAAAATTAATTACAAAATAATTAAAAATTAGAAAAAATCAAATTACTTTCAAACTCGATTTAAATATGTTTAAATTGTAATAATAGTTTGATTATTTTAAGAGTAATTTGTGGCGTATCTAAGCGTTTTTGTAATCGTTCTTTCCATTTTTTCCCATTCACAGACTTCCTGTGCCTCCACTTTGGTATGTGATCCGGATGTAGGAACTGTAGAATTAGCAACAGTTCTTTCACCATTTCGGGCTGCCCATCTTCAAAACATTCCAACTCAACATACCCAAAATCACTTGATATGTTTACAAAGCCCCACCAAGGGACGTCCTTACTCTCTATATTACAGAGAGTTATTTTTAAGCACCAAGGATCCAAAGTATGCCTTGGCTTATCTTTCTTTGTGCCAGGAAAGATATACTAATCATTATAGGGGAGGAGGAAGGCCTTATGTTGACGATGGTGACGTTCTGACCTTAATTGACATTATGAAAAGCTGTTCAGCTGAAATTAACAGGCAAGCTTGTGATCTTATCAAGACAATAATAAACACTGGCCCTGCTAAACCTGAAAGAAAGCTCAAGCTTTCTGAAGGGTTAATATTGTATGCATCAGATAAAACTGACATGCCCGAACAGCTTAATAGGTTAAGAATTTACAAGCAGCAGCTTGACCTATTAACCAATTACGAGTTAGAAAAAGTTCAGAATCTCAGTGAGGTTCTTAAATATCTAGTCGCAATAATGAACGTTAAATCTGCTGAAATTAATAAAGATGCCTGTGAGTTGGCCAGAGAATTCATTTTTAGTAGCAACCTTGGTCACGGGGAAATAATTCATCTTTATGAAGATATCATAAGTTGTTCCATCGATGAAACCGTAAGATACGATCGACTTGACGAGTTGCGATTTTATTACGTTGATCTTTTAATGGACGCGCAACATGTCTTCACTAAAGGTGACCTTGAATTATTAACCCGAATGGCCAAGAATCGAGACAAAAATCCTTATTGCTCTTCTTTTCAAGCCTTGCTGGCCTACGTACCCACCAGAAACCAACGCTATTTGATTCATATGCGGGATATTATGCGTAAGAGTATTAGAGAAATTATAAAAAGCGGCCGTTGTCTAGAAAATTTCCAATACATACTAGGTCTGGATTATAAGGCCAGGGAATATGATTATGTGGAATTTTATATCAATCATTCTTTGAAATATGTAAGAAATAACCGATATATAAACCCTGAGAGATTGGAATACTTGCCAACCCTTTTTCAAGGCTCACCAGAATGTAGTGCCAAAAGAGAGTTGCTTATTTTGAGTGATTTCCTAAAAAAATGGTATTCCGTGAAAGTTGGGGCAGAAGTATTTACCGTCCCTGAGCTAGAATATTAACCTCAGCCTTGCTGACTTTTAAACGTCTCGTAAAGGGCAATGGCGGCGGCATTTGACACATTCAGGGTGGAGAAGTCGCTGGCTGATGGCAGACAAACCTGGAAATCACAAAGGCTTTGGGTGCGTTGGCGCATGCCATCCCCCTCGCTGCCCAAGATAAGGGCGATTTTCCCTTTCAGATCGATTTGGGTCAGGGTCTGTTGCCCCTTTTCTGAAAAGCCCACGCACCAAAAATTCATTTGCTTCAATTCTTCGATGCCTTGGGCCAGGTTTTTAACCAAACATAAAGGAACCCTTTCCAAAGCCCCACAGGCTGCCTTAGCCAAAGCCCCTGATTCCTTGGGGGCGTGACGCTCCGTCAAAATAACCGCCTTGGCTCCAAAAACCGCAGCAGACCGTAAAACTGCCCCCACATTATGCGGATCGCTGACTTGATCAAGGACAATAACCTGCTGATTGGGCGTTGTATCCGATTCCAAAAAGCTTAGGTCAAGCGTTTCCAATGGCTGCACCTTTAACGCAATCCCCTGATGCACAGCCCCTGGCTGCAGCATATTGTCCATGCGGCGACGGTCAACCATCTCAACTTTAGACATTTTTAACGGTGGCAGACGTTCTGTGGTTTTTTGATCGGTCAGATAAATCTTTTCAATAACCCGATGGGGGTTTAAAAGAGCCGCATGACACGCATGATAACCATATAAATACATAAACGTTTCCCAACCTAATCCCGAAAAATGATTTGAATTGGGTATATCCTACAGCGATCTTTTCTTTGTATAAATAAGTTTCAACAAAAACAATAGGTATGAATTTTATGGAGACAGACTCTTACACAGAAGATCGCCTGTTAGGGGAAAGAATCCTTCTACGTCAACCCAAAACCGGTTACCGTGTGGCCATCGACCCTATATTTTTGGCAGCTGCCATTCAACCGCAACCTGGCGAAACAGTTTTAGATATTGGTTCTGGAGTTGGGGCAGCCTCGTTATGCCTTGCCATGCGCTGCCCCCAGGTTAGGGTTGTCGGTATAGAGCTTCACCGGGAATCCGTCCGTTATGCAGCCGAAAACAGTCAGCTGAATCAGCTAAGAGACCGGGTTGAAGTTTTACAAGGTGATCTTTTAAGACCGCCGCCGCGCCTAGCTGCCGGCACCTTTTCCCATGTTATGACAAATCCGCCCCATTTAAATTCTAACAGTAACAACATTTCCCCTTATGAATCCAAGGCCCTTTCCAACCTTGAGGGGGAAGCTGATTTTGCCCAATGGGCCCGTTTTTGCCTGTTGATGGTTCGTCCTAAGGGAACTGTGACATTTATTTATAGAGCTGATCGATTGGATCAAGCCCTTGGTTTCCTGATTGGTAAGTTGGGCAATATAACTCTGTACCCCCTTTGGCCCGGCCAAAATAAACCAGCTAAACGCATTTTGATTAGAGGCACGAAAAACACCGGCGGCTTAATGAAATTGCAACCAGGTATTGTTTTACACAACAGCAATGGCCAGTACACAGCCGACGCCGATCAAATCTTAAGGCATGCCAAAGGCATAGAATGGTAGGTTCTTACGTAGACGCTAAATTTGAGAAAAGTTCCACCAATTCATTCGTGCTGTTACACTTTGATTTCATCTTTGCGCTGTAGATATGGTTTTCAACGGTACGGGGAGAAATTAGCATATTTTTAGCCGCACCCTTGAAAGTTTGCCCTTTTGATAACTGCTGCAATATAGCTGCCTCTTGGCCGGTAAGCCGCAGAGTAATTTTTCGATTATTTTTGAAATCATGTCCAACAAAATTCACAACAGAAGATTGTGGTGATTTGAGAGTCGATGGAGAAGAGAGCATGATGGGGTCTTTTATTGCCATTTCAATAAGGTCTTCAGCGGCTGTTCTGAAATATTGAATGAAATTTTGAAAGACAGACAAGTTCTGGATACAAAAGTTTAAAAAAACACCCATCTCATACGAAGAACTGCCAAATGCACTGATCTCAATATAGTTCTTAAATCGTTGGTAAAAACCAACCCTATTACCTATGTTACATAGGCTGGCAAGTTCCATTTGCTTTCTATAGAACGGTGCGTTAGCCAAGCCATCAGCTACACCAAATTGAGGTGTCAAAAAACCCATTAAACGGGGCGTAATGGCCTTTCTCGTTGTCATCCTCTTAAGGTCCTCGGTTCTTACATAGAGATCTTCACCATACAAAGCCTTTATATAAGTTCTGCCATTATCATCGGCGTCGCTATTAACAAGGTTGATTGTCTTGCCATCATCATAATAACGACGATAAGAAAAATGATTAAAATCCAGCTGATCAAACATGTATTGGCAAATGGCCTGAACAGCGTCCTGTACACTTAGCATGATGGAGTAATCTGGTATGAATATTTTCACATGAAATTTTAAAAACTTGTAAACTTACTTAATAACTTTATAGCAGGTATAGGCATAAGATAGCCAATAGATTCGTGACGCAATTGCGTAGTAAATAATTAATTTTTCTTCTTAATCAGAGAGACTGCACCTACCTGGGCGCTAAGGTTGGGAAGATTTTCAACAGCCCGTAAATACTTTGACACTCTGATTTTTTTATCATCTCGCCAATATGACTTTTCACGATGTAGGAAGAAAGCTGCAAATTCTTTGCCACTTCTTCAACAGTTTTCCCAGAAGCCAAAAGCTCTAAGGAATTGGCTTCTTGTTCCGTTAACTGCAGGGTGATTTTCCTCTTTTCCTTAAAATTGTAGCCAACAAAATTCAACAGGTTGGTTTCTAGTATTTTATAGCTTGAGCAGGGGTCAAGTAGGATAGGGTCTTCGTTTGCAGCTTCAATAAGACTTTTTGCCTGGCTCCTGAAATATTTAACAAAATTTTGAAGGACGGATAGGTTCTGGATACAAAAATTGCAAAAAGCAGCCGTATCATGAAAGGAACTTCCGAATATGCTGATTTCACAATAGTCCTTAAAACGTTGGTAAAAAACCACTCTATTCTCCATATTACAGGACAGGGCAATTTCCATTTGCTTTCGGTAAGTTGGATGTTTCATCAAAGTATCAGTTGCGCTAAATAGGCATGGCGATTGCACTGACATCTCCTCAGCCTAGTTTTTAAAATTACGGTTTCTGCTATTTCCCAAACTTTTGTAGATTGATTTGATTTTGTAGGTTTTGAGAGATCTACTTCCTGTTTTTTTTATTTTTAGACACTATCCTCCCCTTTAAAAGACTTACCGTTTATATCAGTCAATCCGCTCAAACGCGCTTTAAATTGTGGTCAGCGGTTAGAATTTTCAATAAGTATTTGTTGTCCCAGCCTGCTACCTTCCGTCGACAGCTCACCCCTCGTTTATTCGTTTTTTCTTGCTTGAGTAGATTCAAAGCAATACGTCTCATGACAGCCAAATTCTTGGCCGCGTGGCCAACATGCACCTGGTTATGGTCTTCCCTAAAACCTACATCCAAAGACCAGTGCAGGTTAATTTCTATGTTCCAGTGTTTTCTGACAGCAACCATAAACTGATCAATATTTTCATAGGCTAAACTTGTTAGAAAGTAGCGGGTACTACGCTCAACCTGATTATTAGTTGTGCGTGTTGTTTCAAGCATGCCAACACCCTTTAACCCAGGCCAACGAAGTTGAAATACTGCCGGATCGCGTGCTGATACTAATGTATAGCGACGTGTTTCTATGCGACCATGATCATGGATCTTCTCTACTTTCCGTCGATTAAGCATCTTCTTGTACTGACGTGATTCTCCTATATGGAAAATTGCCTTGACCATTTCATGAAGCTTCGGTTGATTATCTTTTAGAGCTAATACGTAGTCTGCACCTTGAATTAAGATCTCTTCAGCAATTGACTGCTGACAACCCATGGCGTCAATGGTGACTGTACTACCAGTAACATCAATCATCTTGAGTAATTTTGGAATGGCTGTAATTTCATTGGATTTTTCATCCGTTTTAACTTGCCCTAAAAGAAGACTTTGATTGCTTGCCCAGGCACTTACAATGTGTAGGGCTTTTTTCTCTTTTCTTCTGTTGCCAGAACCCCGTAGCGTTTTTCCATCAATAGCAATAATCTCAGAATTAACATCGATAGAGAGTGACTTGATCCATGCATAAAAGCAGGATTCAAATTGCTCTGGGTCAAGTATGGAAAACACACGGCCAAAAGTATCATGAGATGGCACACCATTAGGCAGCTCGAGAAATGTTGATAACCAATCGTATTTGGCTTTGCCAAATTCACTAATATCAACCCAGTTATCAGCGCCACAAATTGTGGCCAATATTGTTATTACCAAGATATCGTGCAATTTGTGAAGCTTGTTGTGGTTATCAATACGAGGATCGGCAAGAGGTTCAAAATGTTTGAGGAAAGTATCTGATAACTGCATCCCTGTTTCCTTTTTCTTTATTGAGAAAAAAGAATAATAACAACGGATAGAACAGCAGAAAAGCCGAATAAAAAATTAGGAAATAATTTTTAGAATACTAAACTAATTTTCAGTGCAATCGCCATGGCTAAATAGGGGCGTTACGAAACCAAAAAAGTAGAGAGTGTTGCCTGGATATGATCTCGCCAACTCTTGAATGTGGTCAAGTGTTGCGTAAGCCCCTTCACCATACAAAGCCTTTAAAAAAGATTTCCCACAGCCATTCGCAGGGTTATTGATAAAGTGAACTGTTCTTCCATCATCATAATGACGACGATAAGAAAAGTGATCAAAGTCCAACCCGTCAAACATATTCTGGCAAATAGCCTGGACAGCGTCCTGGGCAGAGAAGGAAAAGAAATCGTCGGTTATATGGATCTTTTTTATGTTCATCTGATTTAGCTATAAATTATCGACGCGTTAAGGTTGAGAAAAGTTCCAATAATTCATCCGTACTTTTACACTTTGATTTCATCTTTGCACTGTAAATATGGTTTTCAACTGTAGGGGGAGAAATCAGCAAATTCTTGGCTGCTTCTTTAAAAGTCTTTCCTGTGCCCAACTGTTTTAAAGACGCGGCTTCTTGGCCAGTCAAGCTTAAGTTGATTTTCTTGTTGTTTTTAAAATCATAACCAACATATTGCATTCGATCAAAGCGTTGATTCGGGGATTGGTAAGTTGAAAGGGGCGCAATCAGAACGGGATTCTTTTTCGCAGCTTCAATAAGATTGTGTCCTTCGTCTCTAAAATATTTAATGAAGCTTTGCAAAATAACCATGTTCTGAACACAAAAGTTGCAAAAATTACTATTATGAAAATTGCTGCCAAAACCGGCTAGTTCGACATGATCGCTATGGCGTTCAACAAAATAGATTCTATTTCCAATTTGGAAAGATTGGGTAAGCTCTAAGGCCTTTCTATGCTTTAGTGTGGTAGGCAATTGATCTAGCAGGGAATACTCAGCTGTCCTGAAACCAAATAACTTTTTTTGACTATGATATAGTTTTCTTAAGGCATCTAAATCGTCGGGTTGCAAATAAATTCCTTCCGCGAAATACCTTTGAAGAAAGCTTTTTCTAAGGCCATCGCCCTGATCATTTATAAGAATAAGAGACCTTCCGTCATCATAATAATGATGGTAGTCAAAATAATCAAAATTCAGCTCATCAAACATGTACTGACAAATAGCCTGAACAGCGTTCTGTGCGCTTAGCATAATGGATTTATCTGGCAGAAGTATTTTCACGTATTCCTCAAAGGGCTTCAGGAGCTTTACCCTATCAAGGTTCGTAACAACCCTATAGTCGGTATTGTCTATAGTTGTGTGACGAAATTGTGTTAGAAATGATTAATTTTTTTCTTAATGTCAGAGAAGCTATACCTACCTACGTGCTAAGGTTGGGAAGATTTTCAACAACTCGTAAATAGTTTGAAAATCTGATCTTTTCGTCGCTTCATGAAAATGGTTTTTAACGGCATGAAGAGAAATCCGTAAATCACTTGCTATCCCTCCAACAGTTTTCCCAGAAGCCAGCAGCTCTAAGGAATTGGCTTCTTGTTCCGTAAACTGCAAGGTGATTTTCCTCTTTTCCTTAAAATTGTAGCCTGTAAAATTCAAAAGGTTCGTTTTTGGTATTTTATAGGTTAGGCTGGGGGCAAGCAGAATAGGGTCTTCCTTTGCAGCTTCAATAAGACTTTTTGCTTGCCTTCTGAAATATTTAACAAAATTTTGAAGGACGGATAGGTTCTGGATACAAAAGTTGCAAAAAGTACCTGTCTCATGAAAAGAACTTCCGAATATAATCATATCTGTAAAGTCCTGAGAGTTCTGAAAAAAGGCAGTTTTATTCTTCCCTATATTAAAGATATGGGCAATTTCTATTTGTTTTTGATAAATTAGTTGATTAGTCAAGCCGTCAGTTAGGCTGAATTTCGGCGTCACGAAACCAAATAAATGGGAAGAGCTGTCAAAGGAGGTTATCACCTGTTCAATCTCATCAACTGAGAAATAAACCCCCTCACCATATAAAGCCTTTAGAAAGGATCCACCATTACCATCTTTACCGGAGTTCATAAGGTGGATCGTCGTACCATCAAAATATTGACGCCGATAACCGAAATAATCAAAATTCAATTCATCAAACATATTCTGGCAAATAGCCTGGACAGCGTCCTGGACAGACAAAGCAAAGAAATCGGCAGGTATATGGATTTTTTTTCTGTTCATTTTATTTGGCTATAAATTATCTAGGCGTTAACGTTGAGAAAACCTCTAGCAATTCATTCGTGCTGTTACACTTTGATTTCATCTTTGCACTGTAGATATGATTTTCAACGGTACGGGGAGAAATTAGCAAATTTTTAGCAGCGCCCTTGAAAGTTTGCCCTTTTGATAGCTGCTGCAATGTAGCTGCCTCTTGCCCGGTAAGCCGCAGAGTAATTTTTTTCTTTTTTTTGAAATCATATCCAACAAAATCCGCAGGGGTAGACTTTTGTGATTCCAAAGTCAGCCCAGGGGCAAGAATAATGGGGTCTTTTTTTATTATTTCGATAAGGCCTTCTGCTTCCGTTCTGAAATACTTAATGAAATTTTGAAAGACAACCAAGTGCTGGATGCAAAAATTTAAAAAAACACCTATTTCATACGAAGAACTTCCAAATGAATTGATCTCAATATAGTCGTTAAAACGTTGGTAAAAACCAACCCTATAACCTATGTTGCATAGGTCGGCCAGTTCTATTTGTTTTCTGTAAATTGGCTCGTTAGCTAAGCCATCAGCCACACTAAATTGAGGCGTTAAAAAACCCATTAAACGTGGACTGTCTGTTCTTGTCTTTGCCGCCTCTTCAACATCCGGGGCTCTCGCATAAAGCCCTTCACCATATAAAGCCTTTAAATAAGTTCTGCCGTGATCATTCGCGTCGCTATTGACAAGGTGGATTGTGGCGCCGTCGTTATAGTGTCGTCGATAAGAGAAATGATTAAAATTCAGCTGATCAAACATATACTGACAGATCCCCTGGACAGCGTCCTGTACACTTAGCATGATGGAGTTATCTGGCAAATGTATTTTCATCTATCCCTCAAAGGCCTTCAGAAACCCCACCCTATCGGGGTACACGCAAAATATATAGTTACTATAATGTTTATAGTAATGCCATGAAATTGCGCGGAAGATAATTATTATTTCTTACTTCGATGAAGAAAAAATTCTAGAGGGGATTATCCGAGTTATGACAATACTCTTTTAAAGTTACCTGAGCATGCTGACCTGCCAATGGAGATGGAAAGGCTAATTTTAGTTTTTTGGCAAAAGCCATTTTACCACGGGGCGCATAAATCTGCTTTGTGGCCTCGATGTAAATAAGACCACTGAATTTTTGCAAACAATGACGTCCAACGTATTCCCATAATGGGATGGTCATGGAAAAAAACCCAGAACAAGATGGAGGTCGATATAGGCTGCGTCTGAAGGTAACGGGCGTTAATAAGTGATTCCTTAAAAGTTTTGATAGCTGAGTCATGGTATAGGGGCGCCCAAATCCAAATGGATTGTTATCGGCACAAGCCCATAAACCACGTCGGTTCGGCGCCACAAATAGGATTCGCCCCTCTGGTTTTAAAACGCGCCAGGCGTCTTGTAAAAAATCGTCAACACTGTGACAATTTTCTAAGCCATGGACACATAGAATGCGGTCGATGGTTTGATCGGCTAGAGGAAGAAGGTTTTCATCTACCAAGGCAGACAAGGTTGGCCTAAAGGGTGGCCATTTTAAAACTCCTTGCTGCGCTGGCATAAAAAAGTAGACATCATTAAGGTCGCTATTCTCAGCCTCTAAAAAAGGCGGGGCATAGCCAAATCCCAAAACGACTTGATTTTTATAATTTGGCCATATTGTTGAGATTGTCTTCTTAATATCTTTTTGCACCACAGTCCCCAAAGACGATGCATAGAAGTCGCGTAAGTCAATTACATCTGTGGTCATTATGATTTTCCTATTACATGCTTGATCATTTTATCAGGGGTTTGTAGATTGGGCCAGCAAACCCACTATATTTTATGAATCGCGAGCCTTTATGCTATCACGTTTTTTGGGATTTATGTCAGCCGACATGGCCATCGACTTGGGAACCGCCAATACTCTGGTTTATGTCAAGGGAAGAGGAATCGTTCTAAATGAACCTTCTGTGGTCGCGATTGCAACCATCAAAGGCAAACGCCAAGTTTTGGCCGTGGGTGAAGAGGCCAAGCTGATGGTGGGGCGTACACCGGGGAACATTCAGGCGATCCGCCCTTTACGTGATGGTGTTATCGCTGATTTTGAAGTGGCAGAGGAGATGATCAAGCATTTCATTCGCAAAGTTCACAACAGACGCGGTTTTGCAGCCCCCCAGATTATTGTTTGCGTCCCCTCAGGCTCGACCGCTGTTGAACGTCGCGCGATTCAGGAATCAGCCGAAAGCGCTGGCGGTCGTCGTGTGTTTTTAATTGAGGAGCCCATGGCAGCTGCCATTGGTGCCGGTATGCCCGTCACAGAGCCCACAGGATCGATGGTGGTTGATATTGGGGGTGGCACAACCGAGGTCGCTGTCGTGTCATTAGGGGGCATTGTGTATGCCTGTTCAGTTCGGGTTGGCGGGGACAAAATGGATGATGCCATCATTAACTACATCCGTCGCACCCACAGTCTGTTGATTGGTGAAGCCACAGCTGAAAGAATTAAAAAAGAAATTGCTTCTGCCATCGTTACACCTGAAAGCGAGAGCATTACGATGTTGATTAAAGGCCGAAGTCTTATCAACGGGGTGCCCAAAGAAATAGAAATTAACCAGCGTCAAGTTGCAGAATCTTTAACTGAAGTGGTAACGGCCATAACCGAAGGGGTGAAAACAGCCCTAGAG
This sequence comes from Candidatus Finniella inopinata, assembly GCF_004210305.1. NCBI lineage: Bacteria > Pseudomonadati > Pseudomonadota > Alphaproteobacteria > Holosporales > Candidatus Paracaedibacteraceae > Candidatus Finniella > Candidatus Finniella inopinata. The sequence goes on from NZ_SCFB01000006.1 coordinate 186,344, forward strand.
AATACAGCGCCAGAACTATCAGCCGACATCGTTGACCGCGGCATCGTCATGACGGGGGGTGCTTCGCAATTAACAAATCTGGATCGCGTTTTGGCCGATGCCACCGGTGTTCCTGTGTTTATCGCTGAAAATCCGTTAACGTGCGTTGTGTTAGGAACGGGAAAAACTTTGGAAGAAATGAAAACCTTGAAGAACGTGTTAATCAGTATGTATTAAGACTGTCATAAAAAATGCTCCTCTCCTTTCTTGGTTTAAAAGCAAGCGGTCTTCGGCGAAGTCAGGCTTTCTTTATCTTTTTGGGAAAGTTTTTCAGGCATTCCTTCAAGAATTTGCATCGTTTCATGATCGGCTTTGTGCTTTTGGTCGTGTTTGTTGTGCTTTTGTTCAACAGACAAAATGCTTACCTACAAAATTGCCAACGATGGCTTTCTGACTTGACGGTCACAAGTTTGTATTACGTGCAGGCTCCCTTTACATCCATCAAAAATTATTGGCATACGCACACAAGTTTGCAGCACCAGATTCAGACTTTAACCCTGGAAAACCAACAGTTACGAATGCTTCAGCATCAGGCTTTAAGCTATCAAAGGGAAAATGAGGCTTTGCGGAAATTGGTGAATGCTTTACCCGCCTACAAACAAGAGTTTATAACCACACGCGTTCTCGGTATGCCCACAGATGCTTTCTCAACGTTGGCAATTGAAGTGGACTCGGGCAGTCACTTGGTCAAGAATCAGGTGGTTATAGCGGCCGAGGGGGTGGTTGGTCGTCTTTACCAAATTGGCACGACAACAGCGCGCGTTTTATTAATAACAGACAGTCGTTCCAAAATTCCCGCCCGCATAGCCACAACAGGCGAGCATGTAATTTTAAGCGGGCAAAACAATTCGGATCTGAAAGTCTTGCATACAGCCGCCTCGGCAACACCGAACACTCAACCAAAAGTGGGGGATCTATTAGTGACGTCTGGGTTTGGAGGGGTTTATCCGCCCGGCTTACCAGTGGCGCGCATTTCATCCGTGAGTGAATCGCCCGTTAATGGGGAATCCTTTACCGCCCGCGTTCTAGCGGATGCCCACAATCTTGATTATGTAAGTGTTTTAAAGGCAGTCATCCCGGAGGAGGGCAAATAAGATATTTCTTGTTAACCCAGCCGGATGATTTCCCATTCCAACATAATGCCGGTTTGATCATAAACACGCTTTTGAACGGTGTTCCCCAATTGTTCTAAATCAGCCGCACTGGCCGCATCCAAGTTCAGCAGAAAATTACAATGTTTCTCTGAAACTTGGGCGTCCCCAATCTTAAGACCTCGACAACCGGCTTGATCAATCAATTGCCAGGCTTTTAATCCATCAGGGGGATTTTTAAAGGTGCTGCCACCTGTTCGACCCCGAATGGGTTGGCTTTTTTCACGTTCTGACAAAAAGGCATCCAGTGTTAATTGAATATCAGGCGATGGCTTGGGATCACACAAAAAGGCGGCCTTTGTGACGATCACACCTTCTGGCAGATGACCTTCGCGATAGGTCATGTTTAATGCGTGGGCGGCGATGCGCTCCACCTTACCCTGAGGGGTAACCCATTCGACCCATTGCAGGCGGTCCTTGACCTCGTGACCATAGGCACCGGCGTTCATGGCAATGGCCCCTCCGATTGTGCCGGGAATCCCCACCAAAAACTCTAACCCCGACAGGGCCCATTGACAGGTGGTCAAGGCCACGGTTCGATCCAGACAGCCCGCCCCTAAGATAACCAGATTCCCTTGTTGTTCAATGGTCGCAAAGGTCCGACCCAATCGAATGACGCAACCTGGCAGACCTGCATCTGCGACCAGAACATTAGACCCTGCCCCCAAAGGATAACAGGACAGATTGGATGGTTTTTGACTTAAAAACTGACACAAATCCTCAAGGTCAGCTGGCTTAAAAATAACCTCCGCTGGCCCACCAACCCGAAACCACGTGGATTGCGACAACGGAACGTCAAATTCGTATCGACCCCGCACAGCGGGAAGACTGGGTAAAGAAGACAGTTTTATCAAACAACTTGTTCCTGCTTTAAAACAGGGCCGTTCAAATTAGCCAACTGCGCCGGTAACGCCGCAGCCCATTGGGTGATGTTACCCGCCCCCAAACACAAAACCATATCCCCCGGCGCCACCACCATTTGCAAAAGACGGGCTAATTCGTCCGGATTATAAAACAGCGTGGTAGAGACATTATTCTTCTTGAGGGCTTCGGCCAAATGTTCCGAGGTTGCCCCTGGAATAGGGTCCTCATTGGCGGTATAAACCGGGGCCAGCATAACGTGATGGGCCCCATCAAAACACTGGCTAAACTCTTCAAACAAATGATGCAAACGGCTATACCGATGCGGTTGCATTACCACCCAAATTCGCCCCTGATCTGATTTCGTAGCTTGTTTGGCAGCCTCAATCACTGTTTTAATTTCAACAGGGTGATGGGCATAGTCATCAATAACGGTCACGCCATTAACGGTACCTGTGTGGGTGAATCGTCTTTTAACGCCTTTAAAGGTGTCAAACGCCTGACGAATAACCCCCTCATCAAGGCCCAGTTCATCAGCAATGGCAATAACCGACAAGATATTTTGAACATTGTGACGGCCAACCATGGGCAAAAACAGGTCTTTTATTTTGCGAGGCAGGGGCGTTACTGTCTTATCTGTTGTTTGTAAAGCAGCCTGCAGGGGCAAGGGTCGTGCCATTTCCACATCAAAGGTGGTCCCCTTGGCGGTTTGGCGCAAGTTTACAGCCCGCACCATGGCGGTTTCAGCAAAGCCATATGTCACAAAGCGACGATCATTTATACGGGGTAATAAGGCCATAACGGCAGGATGGTCTGCACATAAAATTGCCAGACCATAAAAAGGAATGTTTGATATGAATTTCAAAAAGGCTTGGTTTAAAACATCAACCGTTCCATAAAACTCCATATGCTCTGGGTCAATATTGGTCACAACACCAATTGTAGCGGGCAATTTGGTAAAACTGCCATCAGACTCATCCGCCTCAACAACAGCCCATTCCCCAGTTCCCAGACGCGCATTCGTGTTATAGGCATTAATAATCCCCCCATTAATGACCGTAGGGTCGATGCCCGCAGCATCCAGCAAAGCAGCTGCCATGGATGTAGTTGTTGTTTTTCCGTGGGTACCAGAAATGGCTATTGATTTTTTCAAACGCATCAACTCAGCCAGCATCTCAGCCCGTTGAATAACGGGAATGCCAATTTTACGCGCCGCTAAAACCTCGGGGTTGTCCGCCCGCACCGCAGAGGACACAACCACAACTTGTGCCCCTTCGATATTTTGAGGCCGGTGGCCAATAACCACGTCAATCCCAATCGACTGCAAACGGTGGATATTATAGTTATCGGCAATGTCACTGCCCTTAACCCGATAGCCCAAATTGTGCAAGACTTCGGCAATGCCGCTCATCCCAATGCCACCGATTCCAATAAAATGAAGATGTTGTACTTTAAAGGCAGGTATATGCATAAACGGCGTCAAGATAATGTAAAGTTAATATCAGGTTAACAAATCCCCGATCACATCTGCAACAGTATTTGCAAGTTTTTCCGAGGCATCTGGTTTGCTAAAGGCCTGCATCGCCTGTGAGGCGGCTGTGAGAATGTCTGGATTCAACATAAGTTTTTCCAAAAGGCTGCTCAACACTTCGGGAGTAAACTCACTTTCTTTAATAACCCAGGCAGCATTGGCTTTTACCATTGGCGCCGCGTTATAAGATTGGTCAGACTCCAACGAGGCAGCGTAGGGCACTAAAATTGCAGGTCTTCGAACCACAGCCAGTTCAGCAATTGTCGATGCCCCTGCACGGCAAATCACTAAATGAGCTTGGCGGTATTGAGTGGCGATATCTTCAATAAACGTGGTTAATTCCACATCCAAAAAAGATTGACGGTAAATGACTTTTGTTTGTGGCAAAAACTCTGGACGACACTGTTGCACAACCTTTAATCTTTTTTGCAACTCCAAGGGCAAACTAACCAGGGCGTCGGGGACAATTTCTGAAAAGATCTTGGCGCCTTGGCTTCCTCCAATAACCAGAATGTTAAAACGATCAGTCGATGCTGGGGCATGATAGGGTTCATCTTTCAAGGCCAGGATTTCTGGACGTATGGGATTTCCTGTTAGGGTGGTATTTACAGGGGCCCATTCAACATTTTCAAACGATGTGGCGACCCGATACGCCCGTTTGGCCACCAAACGGTTTGCTTTTCCCAAAAGGGCGTTTTGTTCGTGAATAACAGTCGGGATTCCCCGTAATTGTGCGGCCAAAAGGGGGGCTACCGAGGGATATCCACCGAATCCAACGACAATTGTCGGGTTTATTTTACGATATAAGAAATAACAATAAAAAAAATGAAATAAAATTGATAAGTACAACATCAAACGGCCAATTACGGGGGCAGTACGATGGATAGTTCGTGGGTAAATTTTATCAAAATCTTTCGCATGATTGAAATTTTGGCTGCGCTCGTCGGTAATAAGATAAACCTGTCGGCCATGGTTTTTTAATTTCCGACACAAACTAAGGGCAGGAAACAAATGCCCCCCTGTGCCGCCGCTGACCAATACATAAAGGGGTTTGTAGGAAAAACGCTTCATAAAATCTCCATCGACCCATGACGCCGTCGTGTTAAAGCCAATAATATACCCATACTAATGCCCAGTGCCAATAAAGACGAACCGCCATAACTGATAAAAGGCATCGTCATCCCTTTGGTTGGAATTAAATGCAAGGCAGAAGCCATGTTAACAAATGCCTGAAGACCAAATTGAATGGCAATCCCTGCTGTCGCCATAAGAATGAAAAGGCTTGAGTCTTGCATCACCCGTGACAAAGATCGAACAGCGATAAATGCAAACAGGCAGACCAGTATTAAACACAAGATAAGGCCAAATTCTTCACCAGCTACGGCAAAGACAAAGTCAGCATGGGCATCGGGAACGTTTTTCTTGATGATCCCCTCCCCTGGCCCTTTACCAAAAAAGCCCCCATTTTGAAAAGCCTCAAGGGATTTGTGAACTTGATAAAGGTCATGCCGGGGGTCGCCTGAATTAGGGTCAAGGAATTGGTCAATTCTGCGCGTCACGTGGGGCAAGAAAAAATAAGCCCCCCCAAGCCCGACAACACCAGCGCCCCCCAATAGCCCCATCCATAACAACGGGATGCCAGCAATAAACAATTGGCTGATCCACGTGGTCAAAATAATAAGGGTCATTCCTAAGTCTGGTTGCAAAAGCAAAAGTGAAATCACTAGTCCTAATAACAGTATAGACATCAGAACCCCTGGGAATTGAGGGTCGCGGTATTTTTCTGCCAACATCCAAGCCACAAGGACAGTGAAGGCGGGTTTGATAAATTCAGAGGCTTGAAGGGAAATGCCACCGACCATTAACCACCGGCGGGCCCCTTTGATTTCGGCACCGCTTAAAAGGGTTAAAATTAACAACATGATCCCTAACAAATAAACAAAAACTGCCAAACGGCGGATTTGTTTTGGCGTGAGCAAAGAAATACCAATCATCGCCAAAATGGCCGGAATAACCATGATAATATGGCGCTTCACGAAGAAAAAGGTACCCAGGTTTAAGCGTTCAGCCACTGGGGGGCTTGCTGCAAAGCTAAGCAATACGCCCAAACCGATCATCACCAAAAGAGCGCCCAGGGTCCAACGATCCACCGTCCACCACCAGCTGCCCAAAACACTGTTGTTACGTCTGGAAAAAGTTGTGGGGCTCATGTATAGGACTCTAACATTTTAGCAACCAAATGGCGGAATGTATCACCACGGTGTTCAAAGCTTTGAAACTGATCAAAGCTTGCGCACGCGGGCGATAAAAGAACGATGGCAGGTTCATCAGGTGCTTCTTTGCTGATTATATCAATAGCATCTGTTAAGGCTTTATCAAGATTTCCTGATAAAGTACAGGGGGTATGATCATATAACGTTGCCGCAAAATCCGACTGTGCCTCACCAATCAGGAAAGCATGACGAATCGTGGGGAAGAAATCTTTCAAAGAATGGATGCCTCCGCTTTTCGCTTTGCCCCCCGCAATCCAATAAACAGCCTGGTCTGCATACCGGTTGAAGGCATGGACTGCGGCATCGGCATTGGTGGCTTTGCTATCATTCACAAAGGTTATATTTTTGAAATGTCCAACAATTTCTTGGCGGTGGGCAAGGCCGGCAAATGTTTTGAAAGCCTCTGCAATTTGATCGACAGATATGTTGAAAAGCTTACAAACGGCATAGGCCGTGGCTGCATTTTGATAATTGTGCAATCCCTGCAAGGTTTCAAAGGGACGAAGGTCGAAGACCGGTTTATAATTGTCGTAAAGAACGCCTTGATCAACGTGTATATCTGATTTTTGAACACAAGAAACGCCAACGACATCCATCCCTTTCTCTTTAAGGCGTTTGTAAACCTCTAAAGAATAGGTATCATCAATGTTCACAACGGCATGGCGGGCACTTAAAAAGATTTTCTCTTTTGCCGCAACGTAAGCCTCAATCGTTCCATGGCGATCTAAATGATCGGGCGTGATGTTAAGCCAGGCAGCAACTTCCAGGGTTAAGGGAGTCGAGACCTCCAGCTGGAACGATGATAACTCCAATACATAAGTCCCGTTTTCGTCCAATGATGGTAACGATAAGGCAGGCACCCCTATATTCCCGCCCACGGCGCACGCACGTTGACTGTGGTTTAGAACATGACCAATTAAGGCTGTTGTTGTTGATTTTCCATTAGTCCCTGTAATGCCAACAAATTGAGCCTTAGGGTTGGCTTGCTGCAACAAATTAATATCTGTCAGGATGGGGATGTTCTTGGCCATCCCCAACGCGGTCAGGGGGTGAGGAGAAGGATAAGAAAAAGGGACGCCGGGGCTTTGAATAACAGCAGTGATCTGGTCCCAGGGAATGTTGTTTGGGTCCAAAGAACAGGGCCCATGATCATCAAAGGTTAGAACCTTCGCATCCTGCCTGCTTAACCATTCAGCAGCGGCCTGGCCCGATTTCCCCATGCCAAGAATAAGATATGTTTTCATGAAAGTCCCGTATTCTCCTGGTGTCTGTCACCTAAGTTGGGACTTTAGCTGAATTTTTATAGGATTGAAAGCTTATGAGAAAACATCATAGCGTCTCAATTTATAAATGTTATTTTACCTTTACGTACATTAAAGCGTACGCTACAATGGGATACTGTTAAAAAAACAAAAGGGTTAAGAAATGACACCTTTAATTACCCCAGTAACCATTACCCAAGCCAGAGCCGATCTTTACAAAATCGTTGACCAGGTTTGTCAAAATCATACGCCGACGATTATTAAAGGCAAAAGAAACAACGCCGTTATTGTCAGCGAAGAGGATTGGAAGTCGATACAAGAAACCCTTTATTTACTTTCGGTTCCGGGAATGTATGAATCGATTGTTGAAGGTCAAAATGAACCTTTGGAAGAAATGCTTACCGAATCTGATTTAGGTTGGTAATGACCTTTCAATTGTATTTCGCAAAGGAAGCTGTCAAGGATGCCAAAAAAATAAAACAGGCAGGGTTAGCTGAAAAAGCAAAAAACCTTTTAGACATTATGAGAGAGAATCCCTATCAGAATAACCCACCTTATGAAAAATTAGTGGGCCGGCTAAAAGGGACCTATTCGCGCAGAATTAATATTCAGCACCGCCTTGTCTATCAGGTTGATGAAGAAGAAAGGGTCATTAGGGTCTTAAGGATGTGGAGTCATTACGAATAAATTTAAAAAGATTATTCAAAACAAGGTCGCCGATCAGAGGCGCCAATTTATTTGTTCAAAAAGCCGCCCCTGTGCTACTAATGGAACATAGTCTATAAAAATCAGGGTCTTTTGCGTTGGCTCAATTGTTCTGTCTTAAAAATATAACCTGTTTCCTCCTCTTGCTTTTTGCCCTGACCGGGTGCGGAGATAAAGAAGAACTGTACACCGACAGAAAAGTCGAAGACCTTTATAACATCGCGATGGATCATTTCGAGGCAAAAAGCTATACAAAGGCAGCGCGTTCCTTTGCCGAAGTTGAACGCCAGCACCCTTATTCGAATTGGGCGTTAAAAGCACAGCTGATGTCGGCCTATTGTTATTACGAGGCTAAAAAGTACGACGAATCGGTCGAAGCCTTCAATTTGTTTATCCAGTTGCACCCTGGGCATCCAGAGGTTGCGTATGCCTATTACATGTTGGGTCTTTGTCACTATGAACAGATTCCCATTATTGAACGCGATCAAAAACCGGCTGAGGATTCGCTGAAGGCTTTTCAAGAAGTTATCAACCGCTTTCCCGCCAGCGTTTATGCCAAGGATGCGAAATTCAAAATCGACCTGATTCATGATCACCTGGCAGGTAAAGAAATCAGCGTTGGCCGTTATTATCAAAGCCAAGGGGCCCACCTGGCCGCGATTAACCGGTTCAAAGAAGTGGTTGCCCGTTACCAAACGACGTCTCATGTTCCTGAGGCTCTGCACAGATTGGTTGAATGTTACCTGTCTTTGGGTCTAAAGGCCGAGGCGCAGGCAGTGGCCGCAGTTTTGGGGCATAATTTCCCCAACAGTGATTGGTATAAAGACAGCTACGCTTTGGTGAAACAGCACACAGCACCTGTGGTGGCCCCAAGTCCGGCGAAGTAGTATTCACATGCTTCTTCCCCTTTTCTTGTTCTTTTAAAACATCGGATGTCATTCCCGCGCAAGCGGGAATCCAGAAAACAATACAACTGGACCCCCGCCTGCGCGGGGGTGACAATAGGGGGCTACGTGGGCGTGGATAATGTTCTGAACCGTCATGGCGAGCGCAGCGTGGCCATCCATGTATTCTATAAAAAAAATTCAATACAATCTGTATATTAACTTTACATTAGGATTTTTCATTGTATATTGGGGGTAGTTTTTAATTTATAAAAAGGCTTTTTTTGATCATGAAAAAATATCTTCTTTATATAATGGTCCTTCTTGTGGGGACTGTGGGTGGTGTTTATGCAGGCCCCTACGATAAACCTGATAATATGTCGTGTATGGACCACCTTGAAGGACTTGAAAGAAAAAGGTTTGAGCTATTAAAGGAGTTAACTGATAAGCTTAAGGATCAATCATCAGCCAGCGCCTTCGCATCTTCAGGTGCCTCGGCATATGACCCACATTCAGCCAGTGCTGCCGCTGCTCCATGTTCAGCCAGTGCTGCCGCTGCCGCTGCTCCATATGATGATGGGGATGAATTGTCCAAGATTACCCTGGAGATTTCCCAAACTATTGGTGGCAAGTATGGCCTTTCTGACAGGGAAGCTACGCCTGCGGAAAGAGAGAAAATCTTAAAATCCATATACAGAACGCGTCAATTGAAAATTGATAACCCTCAATGGCGTGATATTTACATAAGTTATAGGTACTCACTCCCAGGTCTTTCTAACTCCTCCTCATTGATGGAAATTGCTGCTCATCTAAAAATAGGACTGGAAACCCTTAAAAGTCACCTGGTAGCTGTAGATTTTGCAGACTGCGCATGTTTTTCACTTGCGGGGCGTCCATCAGTAACCATTTCTAGTTTAGGCGTTGAAGCTTTGGTAGATAACATGATGTCTCTTCAGCAAATTTCTTATTATGATAAAGCTGGTATTTTAAAACGTTTGGCTGTTCTGCCTGACCCACAGAAAAAGACCCTTATTGAAGAACTGGAAAAGATTGCGAAGGCTGAAGGCAAGATCGAGCCTGTTCTCGCAAAAATTAGAGATGCTGAGAATAGACACACGTTTAATTATTTTTTGACAATGCGCAATTATGGGCTCTCTTCCGGTTGGCACCACTCAAGTTCCAGCTCCTATAACCCTCGACAAATTTCTCTTCAGATTCGTGCCCGTTTAAAAATTGGAAATGCCGAACAGTACTGGAACCTCATATCCGCCCTTGAAGGCGATTCAGAGGATGAGGTTTTGAAGTTTATGGATGTAATAGTAGACAGTTCTAATCCTGAACCTGACCTCCTTGTTGCGTGTTTGCGTGTGAATAGAGATAAACACTTATCGAAGTCTAATAGCTGGACATCAGACGTTTGTCAAAAGATCATAAGACATCCTGATGTAGATTCTGGGGCATTAATATATGTTGCGGATATTCTGGAAGAATTAGGAGTGAACCCTAATTTAGAATTAGACGCTTGGGAAAGGTTTTTGCAATTTGATGGATCTTCTAGTATGTCCTTAAATAAGGCGGCGAGTGCGTTTGATAGATTGAATCGGACTGACTTGGCACAAAAGGCTAGGGATGAGATGGACAAGCGATTGGCTGCGGATCGTGCCCACGACGAATCCAATGACTGATGCTTTGTCATGGCGAGCCCCCGAAAGGGGTTTGACGCCATCATCCCGGAGAATCATCTGAATTGGGTTATACATGCTGACTAGCCTATCCATTCGCGACGTGGTGCTGATTGATCGCCTTGAATTGTCCTTTCAAGGCGGGTTCAGTGTTTTGACGGGCGAAACGGGCGCTGGCAAATCGATTCTTTTGGATTCCTTGGGGCTGGCGCTTGGCATGCGGGGCGAGCTTGGCCTGATTCGACACGGCGCTGAGCAGGCGGTTGTCACAGCCGAGTTTGACTTACAGTCTTTATCCGCTGATCACCCCGTATGGAATCTGTTAGCAGAATCTGGCCTCCAGAGCGAAACCCCAGCCCTTATCTTGCGCCGTATCTTGCATCGTACCGATCGAAGTAAGGCCTTTGTTAATGATCAACCCGTGGCCATTCGAACCTTACGGGACATTGGCAATGTGTTGTTGGAAATTCACAACCAATTTGACCGTTTGTTTGATGTGGGTTTGCATCAACAGCTGCTGGATCGTTTTTGTATAGCGCTAGATCCGTTGGTGGCGGGTTTTTTAGAAACCATTAAGAACACCTATGGTGATTGGAAAACGGCACAACAAAACCTTGCGGCTTATCAGACGGGCCATCAGCAGGGCCTGCAGCAAAAGGCCTTTCACACACAGGTGGTGGCCGATTTATCCCCCTTAAAATTGATCCCACAGGAAGAAGACAGCCTGTTGGATAAACGCCAAAACCTGGCCCAGTATGGAAAAATCAGCAATGCTGTGCAGCAGGCGTTAGATGGTTTTTATCAAGCTGATCTTGTGACATCTTTGACAAATATTCAAAAAATCCTGGAACGCGCTAACAGCATTGATTCTGCTCAGTTAAAAGAAACCACCCAGGCATTAAATCGGGCCCTTATTGAAATTCAAGAGGCAGAGGCCCTTTTGAAAACCCTGCACAGCCAAGATCAAGACAGCGTCCAGATGTTGGAACAGGTGGACGAGCGGCTGCATCTGCTACGCGGTTTTTCGCGCCGTTATGCCACCCCGGTGAATGATCTGCATGCTTTTTGGCAAACCAGCCAAGAAATTTTGGATCAACAAGAACAGGCTGCCGATCATTTAAAAACTTACCAGATGGCTGTTGATCAAACTTGGCACCTTTATGAAAGCGCTTGCCAGGTGTTAACTGTTGCGCGTCAAAAGGCTGCCCATCAGCTTGAAAAAGCCGTGGTGGCCGAGTTGCCTGATTTAAAACTGGCCAGCGCTGTTTTTAAGGTCGGGATTCAGCCATGCGCCCCCACCTCTGTTGGACTGGACAAAATTGAATTCTTGATTGCCACTAACCCCGGTCAAGCGCCGGCCAGTTTAAATAAGGTAGCCTCAGGGGGAGAATTATCCCGCCTGATGTTGGCCTTAAAGGTTGTGTTGACCGGACAAGGCGGATTAGCAACGATTGTCTTTGATGAGGTTGACACGGGCGTGGGGGGAGCGGTCGCTGCCGCCATTGGTCAGCGTTTAGCCAAATTAGCAAGCCAGGTTCAAGTTTTGGCGATTACCCACTTGCCGCAAGTGGCAGCCTGTGCAAGCAATCACTATTGTGTGCACAAAAAAACGGCTGAAGACGGTAACCAAACGACCGTAGATTTCTTGTCCCCCAAGGAACGCATTGAAGAACTTGCCCGCATGGTTTCTGGAAGCTCTATCACCCCAGAAGCATTGGCCATGGCTCAACGGCTGTTGGATGCCTCTGTTGGATTCCCTTAATGCTGTTAATTATATATTAATAAATTAGCTGTATATTTAAACGTAAATCTTAAAAGAGATATATTTTTATGCGCTTTTTGTTGTTGTTAATTATGTCGTGTACGTACTTGTATGCCAGTGCTGGGAATGATGAACCCAGCAGTAATAGCAACCCCCCTGCTTCAGGGGCTTCTAAGCTTCCGGATACAATTGATCAATTTACCCAGGAACGCACTGCAAGTGGCGGTACGCAGTCGACCTTTTTTCTAAAGGACAAAAAAACAGGTCAGCCTCTGTTTGTTTTGAAGAAAATCGCACAAGACACAGGGCCTGCAGCAGCAGGGGGTTCGGCGGGTGCAGCAGAAAGCGCAGAAGATACATCGCCGACTGATAAATTTAAAGAAGAAGTCTTGGCTGATGCTATTTATCAAGCTATTGGAGAAGCTGACGAAAGCTTTGGTATTCATGTGCCTGAGTTTAAAATTTTAGGCAGTAAAAAAGACGGCATCAGTCGTGTTAGCAGGTATATTTGCCTGGAGAAGCACTTGGCATTCGAAACCAGGCAGATGTTGCCAAAGGCTTTGTTGTGGATGCCTTTATGGCGAATTGGGATTTAGTTGTGGAGGGCAAGAACCTTTGGCTTAGCGGGGGCAAAATTTACCGCATGGATAATGGCGGCGCCCTTCGGTATCGGGCTATGGGGGCTTTTAAGACATTAACAGGTTATGATTTCAGTTCAGCCCTTAGTGACCTTTATACTTTACGGGGTCAGCGCTATCCTCTTGATCCCACTCTTGACATTAATACCTACGGTCAACAGTTTTACGGAACCTTAACTCAGCCTGAGATTTTAAGGCAAATTGAAAAGCTTGTGGCCTTAAAAGACGTTATTTTAAAAACGGCAGATAAGTACAATCAGCTTCTAGGCAGTATTAAAGATTACCCAAAACTGATATCAAACCTAGTGACTCGCTTGAATTCCTTGAAATCGTATCATTATGATCAGGCTATTCCTGTGAATCAATATAGGCAGGCTCATCCTTTTGCCGTTGTTATCCCCAATAAGTCATCGGCAAGCATTTTGATTGTCACAGAACATAATGGTCGCAAGAAGGTATTGTTAGGAAAGCGCGTTAGGCATGATTGGTGGGGGAATTTCGGGGGAAAAGCAGACGACGAAGATAAGACCCTTTTGAATGCCGCCGTGCGTGAGGTTAGCGAAGAATCCATGGGACTCTATCACGTTTTGACAGATGACCTTGTGCAGGCGCCCTTCCATGATTTGATTAAAGGCGGGGATCTGCCAGACGCCTTGCATCGTATGTATTTGCTGGAGGGTCGGGATTACATAGATCCGTCCATATTCAAGACAGCGCTTAGGGGGCAAACAGATGAACATAGCCAAGAATATACCGATTTTGCCTGGGTCGATGTGGCCGATTTATTAGCGCTTGTGAAAACGTTTCAGAGTACACCAAACCAAACAGACAACGAAAATCAGTATGTTTTAAAGGATGATAAGAGAAGAGATATTTCCATTCATCACCCATTAATGGATATGTTGCGTCAAGCACCGGTTGTTGCCTGGTTGGAAGCCTTGACGAGCAATGTCAAGGTTAAGCCCAGCCATACCCAAGGAAGTATCGGGTCCACAGTTCTAAAAGACCCACGGCGCCCGTCCTGGTACCCTTCTCCGCCATTTTTTGACCCAAGGGCAGAGGAAGGGGAAAAACTGTATAATCTTATGACCAAACATCTAGATTTAATGACGCAGGTAAAGCAAAAGGGAGAGAAGATACGAGAAATCCTAAAGCCGATAGAACCTTCGACGACTTCAGCGCGCGCTTCAAGCAGTTCAGCATCTTCAATGACCTTTAAGGAAGAGGAAGCCCAAGGCAGTGCAGGATCATCGACTTCAGCAGGAGATCTAAGCAGAACTGAAACAGCCACTGATACGCATTTAAAATGGAGTTTAGAGCAAGCAGGAATAAAATACACACAGGGCAATGACCAGAAAAATATTTACTTGTTCTTAAAAGATGTAAGTACTATATCAAAAGGCTACTGTGAAGAATTTAACCCTGCCTCTGGCACGTGTGCACCGGGCACAATAAGCTACAAATGTATGCTCTTAGAAGCCGTGGCTGAAGAACGGAACATGAAGAACTGGTTCGTCTTTTATCACACTCTGCCAGGGAAAATGGCGTTTATTTATGATATTGCCACTGAATTTAGGAATGCGTTAAGGGTGATGGGGTCTTCCAATGATGCGCGCGTCAATATGCATTCCCTGCGTGTTTTAGACACCTTTTTCAAAGATCTTGCGAATGTTGATGCGTTTATAGAAGACCAGATGAAAAAGCAGAACACTGAGAACTTTAGAGAAATAGACAATTATGAAAGTAATTTTCAAGAAAACGGGCTTTCTGTCAATATTTACCTTTTTGGCAGTAAGGATTGTAATTATGAATCGACTTTTGGTATGTTGCATTCAAATTACACCATCACGCCACCTGATTATACAAAATTTTTAAGCCATTTGATTTCCCAGTTTTCTCTTACCAATACGGATAAGTATTTTGAGTTGTTTAAACGTTATTTTGGTGAAACCGATACAAATCAATTACTACAAATTTTTGTGAATCCCGACGTTGTTAATAACATGGTTTATCTGTCTGCCTTATTTGGTAGGGGTCTTTATGAAACCCCTCTAGAACAAAAACAAAAGCTCGCCCCCAGGGCCTTTTTAGAAACGTTACGTCAGGACCCAATCAAAGCCGCTAATGCCTTAATCAGCATCCCCTCTTCTTTAGGCTTTCAAACGTTACAGGCACGTATTTTCTCAAAGCCGGACATGATGGCCGATTCTGGTAAGGTGCAAATTAAACGCTATTTTAGGGTTAATCCGAAAGAGGGATATTTAAGAGAACTAAGGGCAATGGTTCGCGAAGATCTTACCCAGTGGTTACAGGCAAAACATGAGTTATCCCCAGATACTTTAGAAAACCCATCTTCAAGCGATACGACGCGACCTTTAACGTCCCTACAGAAAGTCCATCGACATATGCATCAATCATCAGGGATTACCTATGAAACAAAAACGACTGTATCGAAGTATGGTCAATTTCTGAAAACCGATAATTTAGATGGCATCAAGCAAATACTGGCACAAGATCGAAATTTTGATTTATTTAAACCTATTGCAAATGTGGATTATATGGATGATAGTATAGGTCTGCCAGACATTATTCCCCCTATCGCGTTATTTGATGACGCACCAAAAGTACTTGAATGGATGATTCAAAACCATTCGGAGAGATTAAAAAATGCAGCACTGGAAGCAATCAAAAGCACTGACGAATACGTTAAAACTTCTGCTCTAAAATTATTCCTGGACCTTGTTAACAAGAACCAAGGCTTTCTAGAAGCCCTGGCAGCAGCCTCAGAAGCAATCAAAAGCACTGACAATAAGGATAAACGTATGGGTTTTTCTTTATTCCTTGCCCTTGTTAACAAGAACCAAGGAGTCACAGAAGCCATAGCAGCAGCGTCAGAAGCAATCAAAAGCACTTACTACATGACCAACCATGCTGCTCGTGGCCTATTGGAGGCCCTTAAGCAGCGCATGAGAGTGGACACCACTGACACTAAGCTCTTAAAATCCTGATGGCTATCACCGCCACCAACCCCGGCCAGCCTTGGCCATGGCTCAACAGCTGCTGGATGCTGGCGTTAAATAAGCGACTTCTTCAGCAGCTTCCGATTTATTCCACATAAAATAATCAATCCGATCTTGAAGGGTCGCTGAGATTGGGCCATTGTTATTTAAGTCGGCTGCTTTAAGAGCTTGATGGCTTGTGATACTTGATAGCAAAGGACTTGCCTCTAAAGATAGGGGTAAATCATTAGAAGAGGGTGAGTCTGATTGAAAAATGCTGAACAATTGATTTCCACTCAGATCTACTTTTTGAAGATGAAAAAGATTTGAAATCAGGTTGGCTAATAGCTTTACGTCATGCTTTAGATGTTGCCCCATATTGTTCCCTGGCAGATTAAGGTATCTTAAATTAGATAATTTTGCCGTAGACTTAAGCAAGGCATCTAAGGCTTCTGCATTCAAAGTTCCGTTTCTAAACGTAAAATGGGTTAAAGAGGAAGGCTGTGGGGCTTCTTTAAAAAGGTGTTCGATAGCACGTGCTGTCAGAGTTACGCCGTCTTCAAAAGAAATTGATTTAAGTTTACTTTCAGTTACTAAAGCCTTTAGGGGTTTATACCTTTTTGAAAAACTTAAATTCCAACCTTTTAAAGTGACTTCTTTCAAGGTCGGAATCTTGCTCAGTGCTTTCAGGATTTTTCCGCTTTCCTTTTCGTCGTCATCATCGTTGATCTTCTGCAGTCGCCCCAATTTTATCGTTATTAAAGTCTTATTATCCTTAAGGAAATCCCCAAGAAGCTCAACAAAAGAAGACGTCATGGGATGATGACTTAAATCAAGATTCCTTAGATTGGGATTTTGGACAATAAGACAAAATTGCTTAGAAAAATCTCTTTTGGCAGCTCTGGCTTCCTTGCTTTCATCGAAAATAGTGAAAGGAAGACCTCGATGAAACGCGTATAGACGCATCTTATCCAAAAATTCATCATTACGCATGAAACTGTCATCTTTAATCAACGTAAAACTATCCGGCAAACAAGCATCCCAAGGTTGACCATTTGGATTTGCAACTGTTGATCCTTCTTTGAATTGAGATAAATATTTTGTTTCAGCGGCATCAAACTTCGATTGAAACTCTCTCTGTTTGTCGTGGATTAAACGAGCCAGAGCTTGACAAACCACAAAAGGGGCAAACGTCAATTTTTGCGCGCATACTTGAAGAGCATCCGTTCCTTCAACCCAATAGGCATTGCTGTGTTTGCGTACAGAGATTTCATTGTTATCAGATAACGTTGTATGGGTAACAACCCCAAGCGGTTTTGCACCTTCTAAGAACGGATACTTTTCTTGGGCATCTTCCAGAATTTTATTACAAAGCGCCACTTGTGCCCTTTCATTTTCTAAACTGGCACGTTTACTAACGGCTTGGTTCGGAAGAGTATGTGGATAATTTCCAGCCGGTGAAAGGTCATACTGACCTTGGTAAGAAAACCCCTCTTGGGGAATAAAAATAGTAGCAAAGCTTTTATTAAAACAAGAGACCATCCCCCCTGCCTTACCTACCAAACCAAAAAAGCTTGTATTGGAGGGCAGGTTAACACTTGTGATATCAATCAGCGCAAGGCTTCTTAGAAAGACATGTTTTATGGGTCGGGGGATATCTACTTGAACCTCAGCACTAGCGGAGAAAACTTGCCTTTTGATCAACCATTCAAGATAGGAATTATTTTCCCAAGCGGCATTTATAAGGTACCGAGCATAAATGGGAGAATGATTGGGACTTTTAACGGCAAATCCCCCCTCCGGTAAGACCTGTACATCGTCAACACCACAGCCGTAATGAACCTTAATTTTGTGACGATCCAATAGATATTCAAGGATGGCCCCTAACCCTACAGCCTGCAGTCCCCTTTCCTTGGTTCTTAAGCCGGAAGCAAAATGATGCTTGACGCCCAATTTTTCCCATTCTGCACCTTCAAGCTTATGAAAGAGCGGCAATGTCCCAAATAAAAGTTTTTCTGCGTCCTTGGACGAATCTTTAGCTTTAAGTTGTTCCACATACCGCCCATAAATCTGGTTTAACTGTTCATAATGATTAAGAAGTTCAGCTTCGCTGAGTCTTGAATCTGTTTCACCGCTTTTCAGTGATTCTGTGGCCAGTAAGAAGTCATTAAACTCAACGGGCGTTAAAACACGGTCAGTTTGAAACATCTGTCTAAACAGTGTCGCGCCAAACAAACATTGAGAGGCTGTGGTAGAATCTTTGGGATATTCGCTACCCAAATGTAATCGTGAAGCCAATTCGCTTGCTCCTTGAAGGAGAAGGCTGTTTTTTTCTATAAGACAAATCTCGCCTACTGCAAGTTTCCCTTCTTCAGATAATTTTGCTAAAAGAATGGCCGTTAATATTCCAGATATCCCGCCCCCAATGATCGCTATTTTGGGCTTTTCGTTGGTATGGGTGCGGGAATGAACTAGTTTCTTTTTTTGCTGGGGGCTTAGAGTCGATGCCAAAGGATAACGTCCTTCAAGCATCCTTTCTCCCATCTTATCCTCCACTTCGGCGGCCACTTTTAGAAAGTAAATTTCATGTTCTGTGGAAGGACTGATGGCGTTCAAGCCGCATCGATAAAAAAACGCCAGTAAAGAAACGTGGTCTTTAAACTGTGAGGTAGAAAAGTCTGCAATAAGCTTTCTAATAAGGGTAGCATCCCCTTTTACTAAAACATCACGCAATAAAGATTGGTAATATTTTAGAAGTTCAGAGTTTGAAGGCGACTTACGAGGACTATCAAACCCCAAACAATATTGAATAAAAGTCGCATAAAACTGCGCGGAAAGACTAGGGATCACTTCATAAGATTGAAGGAAATATTCCTGAGCTTTCTCAAGCATACCTCGTTGTCGAGGGTTATATGCTTCCAAGTAAGTGAACCCAGCCTCTTGCAAACTTAGGTATTTTGTTTTGGAGTCGCGTGCAGAGTTTATCGCTGATTGTCTATAGTCTTCTAATTCAATAAAATTCCTTGTGACACCATTTTTTGTTCCTCCAAACAAGGGTACCTGAGGGGTATCGTTATCTTCCAGGGCCGTTATTAAACAAGGGAATGCTTCTTGAAGGTACCTGCTTTCTTCTGGAGAACTGGCATACTCAACCAAAAGTCGAGTTAAAAATATTTTTGCCTTGGCGCCGTATTTAGATTGCACGACTGGATTTTCGACTAAAGGTCGGACCTTGTGAATAAGCCCTTGAAGGGCGTGTTTTTCTTTCCCTAGCGTCTTATAACCAAGACTACACAAAAGATAAGCATCTTCTAAATTTCCAGCCGCGGCTGAAATTTTAAGCCAATACTTTGCCTTCTTTTGATCATAAGGGAAACCACCTTTTTTGATGAGGTATGATTTTGCTATGTAATGAGCCTCTTTGTGGAATCGTTCAGGAGAAACGGCGGATAAATCTTCAAACAGTCTTACACTAAAAGGATTATTTTCGCTCCATAACTTCCAAAAAACGGGGAGCGTGTTGTCCCATTTTCCGTATCTTCGTTCTAGATCCAAAAACCTATCGGGCTTTTGTTTCGCGAAGAATAAAAAACAATTTTCGCTTTTTTGACGTTGCTTCTGTTCTTTGTAATACAGTCCCAGGGAATACCAGGCTCTGGGTGCCCCGCAAATAATGGCGTGTTTATATAAATCACTCAGGGTTAAGGGGTCTAGGTCAACGTTTCTTTGTTGGCATAATTCTTGATAGGATAATCCAACATTATATATGGAAATTGGGTTCTCAGGTTTGGCTCGTGCCAAGATATTCTGCCATTCCTGTATTTCTGAAAATTGGGATTTTAGGTTCTCTAAAAGGCGTTCCCAAGGCTGGGGAAGTGGTTCCGCTGCATCAATGATTGTCATTAAAGAAGTCACCTGATCGGCAGCAATACAGGGCCGCATAAAACAGATCAGCTGCAATGTCAGAAAAACGACAATCGCAAAAGGATTTTTACAACCTTGCATAATAGTCATACCTTAAAGAAAGTTTCTTCTTAATTAAAGGTCATTATCTATAGTCCTTGATCTTCTTTTTCTTCTTTTTCATCAATAAGCATTGGAGAATCTGCCCCAGACGATATGGTTCTTCCAAAGGGAGGAAACTCTAAGATTGTTCCAGTTGGTGGTTGTGAAGATCCATTAGGCGTCCCCCGACCGCAGGGAGTTGATGGCCGCGAATCATTTACATAAACAGCTGGATCACAGGAGTAAGGAGATGAAGGGGATGCTGCACCAGACTGTCCTAGTCTGTTCGGGCTGGTGGATCTTACTATCGGACTGCCAGGGAGACTTGGGCTTTTCGACCGACCTGCGATATTATGAGGTCTAGTGCCGGGTGGTATATTGGTAATAGCTACCAAGAATAAGGAAGGATTATTGTGTGTAGGTGGTATACCTCTCGTCGCGGTGATTATTGAGACATCACCAACCAGATGAACGGTAGAGGATGGGGTACTGCTTGTTGTAACCGGCTGTAGTTCCTCACCACCTGGATCAGGAGCTAAAATAATAGCCATCGGCTGAGCTATCAAGCCATTATTAACACCACTGTCCGCGGGCGTACTATTTGTTCTTCTGGGGGCACCCAAGCGCCCTTCTTCATGTGATAGAGGGATATGAGGCATAACTGAAGCATAATTTTTCCTACCCTGGAATGCAAATCGGGCCCACGCGCTGGTCACGGTTGCTTGTGGGCCATTCATTGCTTTCAGGGAGTTGTTCGTAAAAAAAACAAAAGCGATTAGGATCAAATATATCATTTTGAAAGTCCTTCAGGACGGAATTAGATGGCCACAATATACGACTATTTTCTTGCATATTCATTAAAAATCTTTAACCTATTTTAGGAAATAAAATGAGAAATATAATATCTCTATAGAACGTCGTTTCAAAAATAATTTTTCAAAATAACAGTTTAGCGTAGCTTTAACGTGGATAAGCCAGCTAGGGCCAAGATGGTCGCAATGATCCAAAATCGAATCACAATAGTGGGTTCTGCCCACCCTTTTTTCTCAAAATGATGATGGATGGGTGCCATCAAAAAAATGCGTTTTCCGGTCAATTTAAAATATCCCACTTGCAAGATAACCGACACCGCCTCTAATACAAACAGGCCGCCGACAATGGCCAAAACAATTTCGTGCTTGGTAATAACAGCCACCACACCTAAGGCCCCCCCGGCTGCTAATGAACCTGTATCCCCCATAAAAACTTTGGCGGGGGGTGCGTTGAACCATAAAAACCCCAGCCCCGCACCAATAATAGAGCCTAAGAAAACAGTCAACTCGCCCGCATGATTAATGTGATGCAATTGCAAATAATGTGAGAAAACGGCATTCCCCACCAAATAGCTGATCAGTCCAAAACAAGCCGCCGCAATCATCACAGGCACAATCGCCAGCCCATCTAAGCCATCGGTTAGGTTGACTGCATTTGATGAACCTACAATCACACAAATCGCCCAGGGGTAATACAAAAGCCCCAGGTTTAAGACATACTCTTTTGCAAAAGGAAATGTCACGCAGTGCACCAATTTCTGGTTTGTGGCTTTTGTAATATAATAAACGGTAATCAATGACAAAGTTATTTGCACAAGCAACTTCATCTTTCCTGCCAGTCCTTTGGAACTGCGTTTAGTCAATTTCAAAAAATCGTCATACGCGCCTAAGGCGCCAAATCCAAGAGTCACCATAAGGGCGACCCAGACAAAGCTATTGGACCAGTCGGCCCATAAAACTGTGCTGAGGGCAATGGCCAGCAAAATAAGACATCCACCCATGGTTGGTGTGCCTTTTTTTGTGATGAGATGGGTCTCAGGACCGTTTTCGCGAATCGGTTGCCCCTCTTTTTGTTTGCTTTTTAACCAATTAATAATCGGCTTTCCACAGACAAAACTGATGATCAAGGCTGTTACAATCGCGCCGCCGGTACGAAAAGTAATATAACGAAAAAGATTCAAAAATGTGAAACGTTCAGCCAGAGGATAAAGCAGGTGATACAGCATTGATTTATCCTTTAAGCAACCTCAAGCCGCGCTGACAAAATATCTTGATGAAGCGCCAACAATCGATGAACCAAGATCGATACTTTGGTGCTTTTAGATCCTTTGATAAAAACAACGTCTCCATCTTGCAATGAATCTAACAATGGTTGCCAAAGGTCTGCGGCTTGCTCACTGAATCCGGCTTGCTGTTCAGGCGGCAATGCATCCAACAACAGTTTCATATCGCCCGCGCACGCAAATAACAGGTCTATATTTGCTTTTTGCAAGAAAGGTAAAAGATCTTTATGAAAGTTTGCACTTTCATCGCCTAATTCCCGCATTTCCCCTAAAACCGCAATACGTCTGCCACCCGGCAACTGCGTTAAAGCCGTTAACCCTGCTTGCATGGAACTGGGTTGAGCGTTATAGGCATCGTCAATCAGAGTAATTGTTTTCTCTGGTGCTATGCAAACCGTATGCTTTTGTCCCCTGCCCCCAATTGGTTTCAAGCTCTCAACTTCCTTCACCACTTTATTTAAATCAAGCCCCAAACAATTGGCTGTTGCCAACACCATAAGGCTGTTCATAACGTAGTGATCGCCAACCAAAGATAATTTGTATTGAACAGGGTTTCCATTAACATGGGCTTCAACAAGGGTTGTGTCTGTTTTAGAGTCATACTCATGGCGAACCAGATGAACGTCAGAACCTTGTTTTTGACCCACTTTAACAATTTTGCCAGCACCAAGGTTAGTTGCTGCCTGTGACAAAAAACCAAAATACGCATCGTCATAATTCAAAATGGCCGTACCACCCTGTTTTAATCCCGCAAAAATTGTCGCCTTTTCGGCCGCAATTTTATCCAGGGTCTTTAAATGCCCGATGTGAGATTCGGCTATGGTCGTAATGATCGCAATATCTGGTTGTACAAGGCACGCAAGCGGCTTAATTTCACCCTCATGATTCATGCCTATTTCAAAAACACCAAAGGCCGTATCTTCGTTTAAGGAAGCTAAGCTTAACGGAACGCCAAAGTGATTATTATAGCTTGCCGGCGAATAAACCGTTGATCCAAATGATCCTAAGATTTGGGCCAACCATTCCTTGGTTGTGGTTTTGCCAGCGCTGCCCGTAATGGCGACAACCTTGGCTTTTGATCGCGCACGACTATATGCGGCCAATTGCCTTAAAGCTTGCAATGTATCGGGCACCACAAAATAGGTATGGTTTTTTAAAAAATCAGGGGGTGATTGGCTGATGATAAAGGCGGCGGCTCCCTTGTTAAGGGCGGCTTGCAAAAACTCGTGTCCATCAAAACTGTCACCTTGAACAGCAACAAAAATTTCACCTGGTTTTAAAGTTCGGCTATCAATCGATATTCCTGTTGCTTCAAACTCAATCTGCCCTGTGCTAACAAGGTCAAGAGCTTGCATTATATCTGTAACGCCCCACTTAGACATTCACACATTCCTTTAAAAAGGTTTCTACTTCAATTTGGTCATCAAACGGATACGTTACATTACCGACGATTTGGCCGGTTTCATGCCCCTTGCCCGCAATTAATACTATATCACCTTCCTTTAATTGCGCAATTGCTGAACGAATAGCTTGGCGTCGATCGGCAATTTCCGTGGCAATAGGACAGGCTGCTAAAATTTGTTGGCGGATAAACGTCGGGTCTTCATAACGGGGATTATCATCGGTGACTATCACCTGATCAGCATATTCACAGGCGATTGCCCCCATTTGTGGTCGTTTCAAGGCATCGCGGTTTCCTCCGCAACCAAACACAACCCACAGCCGCCCTTTAACGTGCGGACGCAGGTTTTGTAACACTGTTTTCAAGGCATCGGGGGTGTGGGCATAATCCACGAAGACAGAACCATTGTTATGGTCGCCAACCCATTGCATGCGACCTTTGACTGCTTGTAACGAAGGCAAAGCATTAATTAAATCATCAACGGGGGCACAGGTTGACAATGCCAATCCCAACGCACACAGCAAGTTTTCCAATTGGAAGCGACCGACTAAGTTGACACGTTGATTGTGATAAACCTGACCCATAAGGTTCAAATCAAATTCAAGAAAACCCGGGTGTTGAGTAATTCGCTGTATTGCCAAATCGGCTGGCTGAGTCAGACTGTACGTTATGATTTTTTGCGATCGTTGGTGACACAGCGTTTGCAATTGCTCGAAAAATGCACAATCTTTGTTAAGCACTGCTATCGCCCCTTGGGGCAAGACTTCAGTAAATAATTTGGCCTTGGCCAAAAAGTAATTTTCCATCGTGTGATGGTAATCAAGATGATCTTGAGTCAGGTTTGTAAAACCAGCTGCCTTTAAATCAACCGCATGAAGGCGATATTGATCAAGACCATGGCTAGATGCCTCGAACGCCAAATGACTAACATGCACGCCGCCCAAACGATCAAGCGTTTTATGAAGGGAAATGGAGTCAAGGGTCGTTAAAGAGGGCACCTGTAAATCAATCGCCTGATTGGAAATCAGACCAAGCGTGCCTAAACTGGCCGCCTTATGGCCGCACCCCTCCCACAGCTGACGTATTAAATGCACCACGGAACTTTTTCCATTAGTCCCCGTCACGGCAACGGTATTTTCGGGTTGAAGGGGATAGAACGCCTTGGCTAACTTGGCCAACATTAGTCGTGGGTTGAGGGTGGGGATGATTTTGATGACATTGGAATTGTGCCCCCTATCATTCGCTACAACAACAGCGCTGGCGCCTTTGTCAATGGCTTGCTGGATATGATCGTCTACGCTTGCACAGGGGATGGCCACGAATATATTGCCCGGTTGAACCTGGCGGGAATCGCAGGCGACGCCATTTCCTAATTGGGCAATTTCTTCAGCTGTCAATCGTTTCCACCATTTGTATGTTTGACTGATGTCCAGCCTGGCGCTGTGGTTTCTTCTTCGTCCTCCTCAGCTGGTTGAACACCCAAAATTGGCGCCATTCTTGCGACCATTTTGCCCGCTGTGGGTGCTGCATTCCAACCGGCGGCGGCAAAACCATAGGTTGTTTTGGTGGGTTGAGGGTCATCCAGTACAACCAAAAACACATAACGGGGGTTATCATACGGGAATCCACCAACGCACGAGTTCGTGCGGGTTTTAACAGCGCCATAATTTCCATGCTTTGCTTGATAGGCTGTTCCTGTTTTGGCAAAAACTTTAAACTTGCCTTGGTCAGCCCTTTTCCCGGGCCCTTCCTTGGCATTGATACGCATAAACGTGCGAATGGTCTGGGATGTTTTTTCTGAAACGATAGGATCAGACGATGGCGGGATTTCTGAAAGTTTGTCCTTATAAATCAACGTAGGCTTGGGCCGGTGACCATTATTAATAACGCCAGCGATCGTGGTTAAGGCCTGCAGGGGGGTGACTGAAACACCATAACCATAAGAAACTGTCATGGTGGTTGCCGACGACCACGCAACGGGAACAAGCGGTTGTCCAATCTCAGGAACCTCAACCGTTGTGGGTTTAAAGATGCCAAACTTATCCATGTACATTTTTTGAGTTTGGGTGCCAAATTGTTGGGCCATTTTGATGGCAGCAATGTTTGACGAATAAATAAACGCCTCTGCCAGGCTTAATTCGCGATTTTTCCCTCTGAAATCAGTCACCGTAAAACGGCCAATTTTTACACCACTTGTGGCATCGTAAACACTTCTCAACGATGCCGTTCCACTTTCCAAAGCAATAGCAACATTCAAAACTTTAAAGATTGAGCCGGGTTCATAAACACCCAGGGTGTTTCGATTGAAAGTTGCTTTTTGATCATTTTGGTTGGGCAGATTCGGATCAAAATCAGGCAATGACACCATAGCCACAACTTCCCCCGTTTTTAAATCCATAACCATGGCGTTTCCACCCACTGCCCTGAATTCAGAAATAGCCTTTGTTAATTCGTCATGAACAATATGCTGAATGCGGACATCAACTGACAGTTTTAAAGCTGACTTATCGTTTTGCAATTTAACATCAAAAAATTTCTCAACGCCTGACAATCCATTATTGTCAATGCCGCAATAGCCCAACACATGACTGACCAGTTGCCCATATGGATAAACGCGTTTGTAATCTTTCTTCAAATAAACACCAGGCACGCCAAGATGATTAATTTCCTGCTGTAGCTTAGGTGGAACATGGCGAGCCAGCCAGATGAATCCTTTTTGAGACGTCAGGCGTTGCAATAAGACGGTGTAACCTACATGAGGCAACAACTTTGATAATTTCAAAGCCGCTTCACGGGGATTCAAAATAACTTTTGGATTTGCATAGACCGAGGCTGTCACCAAATGCGTTGCCAAAACCTCGCCATTACGATCAAGAATATCTGCACGCGGAATAGACAATCCATCAGACGCTGTTTCAAGATCGGTCTGTTGATTAGCCCCAGACCGTATCACCATAACGTCGACTAGGCGGCCTCCAATGACTACAAAACCAATTACCACTAAACCCATGGCCAAAGCTAACCGTTGGCGAGCCGTCTCTAAGACAGAATGTTGGTGAATGACATCTTGCCATTTGCTTAGGTGTTTGGCTAATCGTATCAGGGGACGCTTCATGAGTTGTTTCATGGCATTAGTCCTGGTCTGGCTTCTGATCAGCCGTAGCATCGGCAATCAGTTGATCAAGAGCCTGTCTGTCATAGGAAGTCCCAGGTGATGAAGCAACATCATTAAACGAAACCAACTGTGTTCTTTGAAGGACATGAATATCCAAATACTTTGCTGACAGCTCCTGCAGGCGTTTGGGGTCATTCAGATGGGCCCATTCTGCGCGCAAAACATGCAGCGTTTCATTGTTTTCCAGAATTGACTTTTTAATTTGATTATGGTGGCTTTCCAAAGACACGACTTCATATTTCAGACGAAAAAGGGATAGGCAAATAATTAAAGATGTGCACAAGACTAATAATGTTGAGCGTCGTATCATGGTATGTCAGTCCTTTGGGTTGAACAGACACGGAAAGCTCGTAATTTTCCTGACCGAGCGCGTGGATTATTTTTAACCTCCTCAAAACTGGGGGAAAGGGGTTTTTTAAAGACAGATTCTACCATTAATGATGGATGCGTGGCATTGGGCTGACGATGGCTTTGATACCAGTCTTTTACCACACGATCCTCTAACCCCTGGAAGGTGACCGTTACAATTTTCCCGCCGACTCGCAACAATGGTAAACATTTTCGTAAAACTTTATCTATCTCTATTAACTCATTATTAACAAAGATTCGCAAGCCCTGAAAAGTTAAAGTTGCAGGGTCAAGGCTATCGGTTCGTTTGACAATTTGGCGAACAATATTGGCAAGCTGCAAGGTTGTGGTGATGGGCTTAATGCGGCGCGCTTCGACAATGGCTTGGGCGATTTTTCGGGACCGAGGTTCTTCCCCATAAGACCACAAAATTTGCGCAATATTTTCAGCGCTGTAGGTGTTAACGACATCGGCGGCCGTTATGCCCGTTTGCGACATGCGCATATCTAAAGGGCCATCAAAGCGAAAGGAAAATCCTCGATCCGCCTCGTCTAGTTGATAAGAGGACACGCCAAAGTCAAAGACAATGCCATCGACCGGCGCATAGGGGAGCAATAGGGTATCAATGTCGCTGAAGCAACCTTGAACGAAACGAAAATTGTCTGGGTAATTTGTTTTAAAAGCCTGTGCTCTAATAAGCGCAGCAGGATCACGGTCAAGGCCCACCACTGTACACGATGTCACGTCAAGAATGGCGCACGTATACCCTCCACCCCCAAAAGTCGCGTCAACGTACACGCCACCTGACTCAGGGTTAAGGGCCTTGAGCATTTCACTCAATAATACAGGTTTATGGACAGAGAGCACGTTAGCCAGAAAAATTAGGGATTAATAATAACAAAGACCAACTAGTGCCTTATCATGGCCACAAGCCTCTGTCAACTCATAATTAATATTAATTTATTGCAAATTATAACCAAATGACTTTGGAATACAAACTTTATGGTTAAAAAACCTAGCTTTTAACCTCCTTCAAGACAGAATCGAGGTCGGTTATGAGGCATTTAACTTTAAGCAGGATATAATTCTCATATGTTGGCGTCGGATTTCCCTCTAAAATCGCCCTAAAATAGCATTTGAAAGAATGTTCGGCTCCAGCACTATCTTTTTGCAGAAGAAAACCAGGTTGGTTCTTAAAAGTTTCAAGCTCGAAATGTGTTATTGAATCTTTATGTTTTTGGTATTTAAGGCCAGTATTTATTTCTTGAGAGTTTAGCCCTCGAAAAATGAAGACGACATTGGGGAATTCATCAAATTTTACAGGGGCTGGATTTAAAGAATTCGGAAAATCTATAACATTTCTTTCAAGTGCCTCGAAGTGCGCCAGGCTCAATTGCTGAGGGGCTTTTTCATTAGGCAGGTAGATAGGTTGTTCCGTGGTACTTGAGGCAAATAAACTCCCTGTTACCAAAACCAACGACAGGGCTGACAGCAATAATTTCTTAAATTTCATTTTTTGTTCTGCATAAAATGTTTCTTGTTTATGTGTTATCATAGTCTAAAAGTTCCCGTCCATGGGGACTTTTAGACTATGCGAAATCATTCAAAAAGGTATATTCCCCATTCAAATGATTTTGTGGTTTATTCTTGTCATTTTGGCGCTTTGGGGTGTCATTCCATTGAGGGCGGGAATCCAGAAAACAATATAACTGCCCCCCGCCTTCGCGGGGGTGCAATGGGAGCCAAGCTAAGACGATGCCGCAGCTGCGCTATCTTCCTTTGCTTTCAGATCATTGAGATATGCCGCAATATGTCTCAGCCTTAGCTGACCAGCTATATCACTAGGTGTTAAGTTTGATGACGTTTTCGTCTCTAAAACACTCTTCAGATAATTATTCTTCTTTAAAAGACGTGCTAGATAACGAACCGTGGTAACTTTCAGTTCAGCATGCATGTTCGAGGCTATAGCCGCGTGAAGCAGGGTATTATTGGAAGGGCCATTGATGACTAAAGCAGAATCTGGCATACCCCATTTTTTTGCCTCCCAAAAAAACCAACGACTCCCGTTTTCTGCCGCCACATGGCAAATTGTGTTGCCATATGGATTCTTTTTTTGCAAAAACTCTTGCCAAAATGATTCAACACAAGATTTAGGTACAGCATTTTGATAAGTCGCATCTGCAATGCCACCCGCTTGTTCTTGCGTCCAGATGTAATAATAATTTTGCAAGGCTAAGTCGATAAAACGGTTAAAAAGCCTGGCAGAATTGGCATCATTTCTTGCGACAAGCAAGTGCCCCAGAGTTCCTCTTTCCCTATTCAAATTATCTTTTCCAAGACTGTCAGTAATATTGATCATGTTCAAAGACATATCGCCTTCGAAAGACAACAGATCCATCACATTAAACCCGGTGGCGCTGTTCAATAATCCAACAACTCTTAGAAACTCATCCACTGTATCACTCTCACGTACGGGTGAACGCCCCATATCTTCTAATGCTTGAGTTTCTTGTGATGTTGGTTGAGATGAAGTGCTTGTCCCATGAAACGTTCCAGTGTCAGAATCATCTACTTCTTCAACTGTAGGGCCAGTTGCCGCTATGGCTGAATTCACTGCCATTGAAAAACACAAAGCCGGGAAGAAAAACATTAAATTTCTTTTTAAGACATATTAGGGCGTGTCATCAATTAAGCCAAATAGCCGCAGCAACCAAATGTATGGCTCCCAGGAAGTTTCGAGCTGTTTTA